>NZ_ASJR01000023.1 GCF_000474745.1 Chitinivibrio alkaliphilus ACht1
CCCTGTTGTGGCTTCGGCTCCGCTCAGCCACCGGGTTTTTCTCCGCCACCGTGACAGTCGTTCCCTGAGCGTAGTCGAAGGGAACATCTCCTACGCCTCCGTTTTTGGGAAGGTGAGCAGGAGATCGCGGTAATATTCGTACTGTTTTTGACGCAGTTCGATTTCACGGGGGAGACCTTCGGTGATGGAGGTGGTGAGAGTGTCGAATTTGTCGAGAATGGCGACTATTCGGGCTTGTTCTTCGAGAGAAGGGACGGGGAGTTTAATGTTTTTAACGATCTGGGCATTGATGTTGGTTTGAGAGCCTGAACCAAGTGATTTAATGTATTCGTACTGACTCGAAAGATAGTGGAAAACATAGCGATAATTAGCAATACTTTCATCGAGTTGAATGTTTGCACAGGCTTGGTTTGTAGTCATTGGGATTTTATTGATACCGATTTTGCCGACAGTTGCACCATACATTGCAACAATAACGCAATTGGCAGGGATCATTTTGGCACTCGAATTTTTCAGCCCTGATTCTGTTATTTTAACACCCGTATCCCAAATATCACCAAAGTTTACTTCTTGTGTCCGAAGCCAAGGTATATCACCGTCATAGTATTCAGAAACACCAGTGCTTGGCGTACCACCAGAAGAAATCTTTTTCGCCACCTCCCCCAAACTCTTCCATTCCACTTCACCCTCTTCCCCTTCGACAGGCTCAGGGAACGAGAGGAGCTGGTCGCGGTAGTAGGTGTACTGCTTTTTGCGGGCTGTAAGCTCGGCTGTAAGCTCGGCTGTAAGCTCGGTGAAGGTGTCGAGAATGCGGACGATTTCGGTTTGGATTTCGAGGGATTTTTTCGGGTTGTCGGGGCAGGGGATGGGGATGATGAAAGCATTCATAACTGATGAACTTAAATTGTTGATTGTAGAGCTATTCAGCATTTCATCAAGATATTTCTGAAAAATACCACTTGTGAGAATATGAAATAAGAACCTTGGATGTAATTGATCTGAGCATCTGACAACGCCCATAAAACCACCAAAATAATAATCTAAATCTGAAAAAATAAATGCCACTTTACCGACATGTTCACGGCTACCACTTGCAGCACTAATCAAAATGTCATTTTGGTAAAGTTTCTGACTTTCCTTAACTTTTGTATCTGATTTTACAAATTTTACATCATCAAAATTTACAGTATGCCTTGAAAGCGTGATGTTGTTTGCCCGAAGAACTTTATAGCCAGTATTATCGCCACTTTCATTGCTTTTGCTGTAAGTTAAACCACGAACATAAAGAGCCACTTCCCCCAAACTCTTCCACTCCACACGCCGCAGTGAGCCTGTCGAACTGGCCACCCCATCACCTGTGCTGAGCGTAGCCGAAGCAAGCAGTTTCTCCATAAAATTCAGACTATTCATTGGTATTCTCCAGCAGTTGATAGAGTTCATTCAGTTTATTCCGCAGGATTTCTTTCGGTATGAGTTCGGTTTCATATTTTGAGATGACCGTAGGGCTCATACTTCGGCTGAGTGCAAACTCCACCACTTCATCATTTTTCTGACGGCAGAGGAGTACTCCGATACTGGGGTTTTCGTTTTCTTTTTTGACCGTGCGATCAAGTGCTTCAAGGTAAAATTCAAGCTGTCCCAGATAGGACGGTGAAAACTCATCTATTTTTAGTTCAAAGGCCACCAAGCATTGCAGTGAGCGGTGATAAAAGAGGAGGTCAATACTGAAATCTTTATTACCCACTTGCACTTTGTACTCCTGCCCCATAAAGCAGAAGTCACGGCCAATTTCTATGATGAACTCTTTAAGACTTGCCACCAGTGATTTTTGTAGATCCTTTTCGCTGTGGGTAGCACCTACATTTAAGAAATCTAAGGTGTAACTGTCTTTGAATATGTTTTTCGCATCCTGTGGGGGTTGTGTCATCACTGCTGACAGTTTTTCATTTGCTATCATTACCCGTTCAAAGGTACCGCTTTTAATTTGTCGTTCCAGTTCGCGGGAGGAGTAACACTCTTTGATGGCTAACCGCAGATAAAACTCTCGTTCCTCTTCGGTTTTAGAGGCTGATACAATGAGGAGATTATTAGTCCAGCTTAATTGTGTCAGCAGTGCTGACAGTTTTGGATTTCCTTCATAGGTTTCGTAAAACTGTTTCATCCTCCACAAATTTCTTGCGGTAAAACCTTGAAGGTTTGGTTCTTTGGTATTTATAAACCGAGCAAGCTCTTCAACAATATTTTTGCCCCAACTACTGGTTTTTACCTGTTGAGAGATGTAGCTTCCGATGTACCAATAGAGTTCAACTAAAACAGCGTTTACTTCCTGATAGGCCTTTTGTTTTGCCTGTTGGATTTGAGTGAGAACGGGGTGAAAGCTTTCGGATGGTTGGGGGTTGTTAGGCATTTTCACCTCCCCGGGATTCGACTCCGCTCACCCCGCGGTCTTTGTTGTTTCTGTTCTGGTCTTCTCTTATGAGCATATCAAAGTCGGAGGTGTATAACCTATCTTGTACAATACGGTATGTTTCAAACTCAGTTTCGGCGTGTTCTTTTGCTATTTGTGCCGTTACCTTTCCTGCATCCTGCAATATTTCTCTATCGGTGGCGGCAATAAATCGATTGAGTCGTTCTTCCCAGTCTGCCATTGTCATAGGAATTTCGCGCAGTGCCATATCCTCAGCTATGTCGAGATACGCATTGACCAACCGTTGAAGTTGAGCCATCTCTTCTTCAGAGAGATAGTTTTTAGCAACAGCTACATCAAACTTCTGAATTTTCCCTTTCGGTGCATCTTTCCACGATGATAATCCCATATTCTGTTTGTCCGCATCGGCACGGGTATAGACTACTTCCGCTGCTGTTTGTCCGTGAATTGCCCAATGAAGTTTATTTTGAACAGTTGCAAAAAATCGTTTGGTTGCCGTAGCGGTTACATCATAATCGAGAGCAGTCGCATAGATGTCGGTAATTTTTTGGTAAAATTTTCGTTCGCTCAGTCGTATTTCACGAATGCGTTGCAGTTGTTCTTCAAAGTACTTTTTACCTAAAATTGTCCCATCGTTTTTTAGGCGTTCGTCATCCATCACAAAGCCTTTAATGGTAAATTCTTTCATTACTGTTGTTGCCCATTTCCGAAACTGAACAGCACGCTCGGAGTTCACTTTATAACCAACTGCAATTATAACGGATAAATTGTAATGTTTGGTAGTGTAGTTTTTACCATCAGCGGCAGTTATTCGAAAATCTCGAATAACTGTATTATCATCTAATTCACTATCATTAAAAATGTTTTTCAGGTGATAATTTATGGTATGTGTTTCTACCTGATACAGCGTTCCCATCATTTTCTGAGTTGCCCATATATCTTCATTAGCATAGATAACCTCTACACCACTTTCCCCTGTAGAAGCAATAAATGTGAGGTATTCAGCTGCGGAAGAGCGAACTATATCATTTCTTTTCTTTTTACTCATGCTTCAATCTCCGCGATAATTGAATCAATATCAGCTCGGAGCGAATCAATTTTCGCTACGGTGGTTTTTATCTCTGCATTTACTTCTGCAATATCAATTTTTTCGCGGGTGTCTTTGGCTTCCACATAGGAGCTTACGGAAAGGTTATAGTCATTTTCGGCGATCTTTTCGGGATCGATGGAGATTGCCACATGATCGATATTTTCTTTTTTATCGAAGATCTTCATGATCTCATCGATGTGGGGGTCGGTGAGCACGTTGTTATTGGTCTCTTTCTTAAAGAACTCTTCACCACTGGCATCGATGAACTGCACGGTGCTGTCCTTTTTCCCCTTGGAGAGCACGAGGATATTTACGGCGATGGAGGTTCCGAAAAAGAGGTTCGGCGCCAGGGAGATCACCGTTTCCACATAGTTATTGTCCACGAGATATTTGCGGATTTTCTTTTCCGCACCGCCACGGTAGAATATCCCCGGAAAGCAGACAATGGCCGCGCGACCTTTGGCAGAGAGATGATTCAGGGAGTGCAGCACAAAGGCAAAATCGGCCTTGGATTTTGGGGGCAACACACCGGCAGGGGCAAAGCGGTCATCGTTGATGAGGGTCGGGTCGTCTTTGCCGATCCATTTTATCGAATAGGGCGGATTGGACACAATGGCATCGAAGGGTTTATCATTACCGTGGCGGGGGTCGGTGAGGGTGTCGCCGAGGGAAATATCAAATTTATCGTAGTTGATGTTATGCAGAAACATGTTCATACGGGCAAGGTTATAGGTGGTGTGGTTGACCTCCTGCCCGAAAAACCCCTCTTCGATAATGTGGGTGTCAAAGTGTTTTTGTGCCTGGAGCAGCAGCGATCCGGAGCCGCAGGCGGGGTCGTAGATTTTGTTTACCTTCTCCTGTTTATGCAACGCAAGCTGAGCAATGAGCTTTGAAACGTTCTGCGGGGTGAAAAATTCACCGCCTGATTTTCCGGCGTTTGCCGCGTAATTGGAGATGAGAAATTCGTAGGCATCACCGAAAAGATCAATATGGTTTTCTTCAAAATTACCAAAATTCAGCCCTGCCACACCCTTGAGAACTTTCGCCAGGCGATTGTTTTTTTGCGCTACAGTCTGACCGAGGCGGTTGCTGGTGGTGTCGAAGTCGGCGAAGAGCCCTTTTATATCATGTTCCGAGGGGTAGCCGTTGGCACTGCTTTCGATGGCAGTAAATATCTCTTTGAGATCGGTGTTCAGATTTTCGTTTGTGTTTGCTGTGTCTGCAACATTTGAAAAGAGCTGGCTGGGATAGATGAAGTAGCCCTTTGTTTTGACCGCGTCCTCTTTGATTTCCGGCGTGATAATGGAGTCGGAAAGTGCTGCATAGTTGACCGAGCTGTCACCGGCTTCGATGTAGGCCGTGAAGTTTTCCGAGATGAATCGATAGAAGAGGGTTCCAAGAACAAAGTGTTTGAAATCCCATCCGTCCACAGATCCGCGGACGTCACCCGCCATTTTCCAGATTTGGGCCTGCAGTTGGGCTCTTTGGGTTGTGCTTGTCATAGTGTAATCCTGTCCAAAATGTAACGGTCCTTACAGTAAAGATATATCCCCTCAATACGGGAGCGGGGGGTTTGTTGTGAAGATATATTCAGGGCATGACGCAACATGTCATGTTATGATTGTACTTGACGGGCATTTTTTTGGCAGAAATAGTGATATGCCCAACCTGCGGTATCTGAGATGCAAGTCGATTTATACCCTACACAACGGAATTGCCGACCCGGTTATTGCAACCAGGTTTAAAATATCGGCGATACCACCGGCATGTATTACGTAGAAACTGACTCAATGGTTACGCCGTGAAGTTCTCTGCGCTCGATATGTAGGATAAACGAAGGTTTTTACAACGGATCCGGAAGAGCTGCTGCGGCAGCTCTTTTTTTATGCCGTGGTGTTTAAAAAGCCGTTGATAAATCAAGTTGTATTATTTTACCCGTGAAAACCCTTTTTACAACGGAGAACGCCATGGCCAATGTAGGATACATGCGGGTATCAACGACGGATCAGGATATGAGCCTGCAGCGGGATGCTCTGCAGGAGTATGACTGTGTGAGGATTTTTTCTGACAAGATTTCCGGAAGCCGTTCGGAGCGTCCCGGATTGACGGACTGCCTGGCGTATTTGCGACCGGGGGATGTTTTGGTTGTAT
Source organism: Chitinivibrio alkaliphilus ACht1 (assembly GCF_000474745.1). NCBI lineage: Bacteria > Pseudomonadati > Fibrobacterota > Chitinivibrionia > Chitinivibrionales > Chitinivibrionaceae > Chitinivibrio > Chitinivibrio alkaliphilus. Next base: position 5,670 of record NZ_ASJR01000023.1, read on the forward strand.
GGCGCCTGGACCGGTTGGGCCGATCCCTGAAGGATCTTATCGAAAGGGTGACAAAACTTGAAGGAAAAGATGTCCACCTTTGCAGTATAACTGAGCAGATTGATACGACCAAGGCCGGGGGAAAGTTGGTGTTTCATCTCTTTGGGGCCATGGCGGAGTTTGAGCGCAATTTGATTAGTGAGCGGACGAAGGCCGGTCTGGCCGCAGCTCGTAAGCGCGGAAGAAAAGGCGGCCGGCCGAGGAAGCTCACGGATGATCAGGTGGCGGCCATGCGCAATCTCTGGCAGGGCAAGGAGCATTCCCTTGCAGAGATCGGGGCGATGTTCGGGGTGAGTAAGTGGACCGTGCGGAAGTGGGTTGTGGGGGAATAATTATCCTTCCCCCTATAAAGATATTGTTATCCCAAGTTATGTATGGTAAAATTTTATTAAATTGTCTTATAACGTTTTCAATAAGGTGGTTGAATGTCACTACTTTTTAAGGTTTTTGATACGGAAGAATCCCGAATAAACTTCATGCTTGGTTGCATTCGCGTTGCTAACTGCAATGACGAGCTACATGAAAATGAAAAAGACTTTATCATTGATGCTGCAACGGGGTTGGGCCTGAATGATCACAAAAAAGAAGAGCTGTATGCTGTCATGTATCGTGGTTTTAAGCGAACACAAATCTCATTTAAGACGCGACAGCAGGAGATATTGTTTATGAAAGAGGTTATAGATCTGTGCTATTATGATGGAACGTATGATTCGCGAGAGAAACAGGAAATAGGTTTTTTAGCTGAAGAACTCAATATCCCGAAGAATGCCGTGGATAAGATAGAAGAATGGATTCTTGAAGGTATCGAGTGGAATAAAAAAGGCGAGTACTTACTTAATAACTTATAAAACATATTCAAGGAGCAAATATGCCAGCAGTACCATTCGTTGTGGGCGCAGTTGCAGCAGCAAGTTCAGGAGCAGCAGTAGTAGGGTCCGCTGCAGTAGGAGCAGCGGCTGCCATTGGTGGGGGTACATTGGTCGGTAGTGTTACCGTTAGCCACGTGCTTGTTGCGGCCGCAGCACTAAAAGTTTCAAGCGCGGTTTTTGAAGGTCTGAATGATGATACAGGCAGCGATTATCTTTCTGACGGAGAGAAGCGTAGAGAAAAAGAAAAACTGCAAGATGATCTGAAGAAAGAAAAGTCGTGGATTCATGAAACATTGCAGAATGAATCAAACTCCGAAACAGTTGATGAAATTCGCGAAATAGAAGAAAAAGTAGCGGAATTGGAGCATGCTAATGCATTCTTTGAAGCAACGAAAACAATTCTTAACTATAAGCTTGTTTATGCACAGAAGAAGTCCAATGAGGATTTGGCGCAAGAAACAGAAGCTGTAGCAAAAAGGCTTCTTGCTGTGAGAGAGCAAACAAAAGCACAGCGTGATCAATAGCCAACATTGTGCTACGCTTTCCCAGAGACGTGATTGATGAGTTGCCTCTGCGTATAGATATTGGCAACTCATTACTGACTAAGCAATTTTGAGGGGGGTATATGCCTTGGAGAAGAAAAAAGACCGCTAATAGAGAAACTGAGCAACAACGCAGTATAAGCAATCAGTCAACTCACGATGAAATAGAGGCAATTCATAAAAAAAGCGAAGCCTTTTCAAACCTCGTTGAAAGAAAACGGCATGAGGATGACCTGGAGTTTCAAGCTGAAATGGAGAAAATCAAAGAAAAGAGGCGCGCCCTGAATAATTATATAAAGTCATTGGAGCAGTAATATTATGGGAGATATACAGAAGGACTATATTGCCACAGAATTGTTTCAGCAGTCGCTTATATCGCGAACAGAGTTAGCTGAGTTCAAGGCTCAGGAGGAAGCTTTGTACGAAGTATTTGAGTATACTCGGGATTATAATGAGAAAAAATCCGATATTCGAAAAAAAATATGATTCTGCTTTCCGATAAAGTGGAGTATTGCGAAATGCTTATCTCAAAGATTGCACAAACCTCCGGAGACACTATGCGGGATACATACCTGGAGATTGTTGAGGGCATGCAAAATGATTGCCTTCAAGAACTTGTCTCAAACTACGCAGATGTGATGCCGTTAGAATATAAAAATCAATTGCGGACAATGATAGAAAATAATACCCATTAAAAGAGAAAGAGGTTGTATGTTTGGACTAATTGCAAGTGCAGCATTAGGAGCAGTAGCAGGTGTTTTATCTACTGCAAATAACATGCATAAAAACTCATTAATTACAAAAAAGAACTTGCTGAGATAGAAGCCAACAGCAAGGCGTTTTCTCAAGTCGTAGAAGCACGAAAAAACAACGTTGACCATGCTTATGAGTTGGAGTTGCAGTGGATCAAGTATCAGCAGGATATGTTGAAAGATATTGTTTATCTGACTGATAAACTTGAAGGTTTTACAGGTTCAGATGAAATGCTCAATGCTCACTACCGTAGTCTCATGGAAAGTCATGCTACACTCAGGCAGGTGGCCTTGTCCCCCCCTAAGTATTTCAATGAAGAAACCCTTTCTCACTCATCGGTCAGTATGGTGGATTTCCATAATGAGACAGAAATAGGCAAGACTGACAAGCCCTTACCTGCTCCGCCAGTCCCGAATTTAATCACAAATAAAACCAAGCGAATTAGATAACGAAAAACGGATGTCCGTGTATAATACAGAAAAAAAAGAATCTCTGGAACGATTCCTGGATGGCGTGAATAACATCTCCACCTACGAAACAATAGCTCCCGTATTGTGCGAACAGGGGTGGATTGTACATCCTGTATATTTTAGAACAAAGATAGTCGGTGGAATTGTTGAGAAGGACGGTGAAATCCACACATCGATACACCCTGATTATCAGTGCAGGTGGAACCCCCGTCCGTACATTAAGAGCATACTCTACCCGGCCTTGGATAAATACGGCGTTCTGTATTCTGATGCAGAAAAACGGGATTTCAAATCAATCAAATGGCTCAAGAGACTTGGTTTTGAGTATATCAGAGAAGATGAAGACCGTTTTTTCTATGTTCTCAGAGGAGATGCTGAGCGGCGCTGGCAATAATACGAATACACAGCATTCCATGATATTTATAAAACAATCAGCAACTTCTATTACTCCTACTACGCTATAGTCATTGGTAACTGTGGTCTGACTGCCCTTCAGCATACAGCGGGCATCAGGTTATCCAACGTTAAGCCTGTAAGAAGAATAAAGCCAAGCACGATATTCTCCAACCCGCAGGCATATTACACATTACTGTGTGATATGTTTACTACGGCGCGTTGATTGTCCGGCAAATATAATTCAGAGATACTTAATAGGAAGAATCCCGTATTCGGCAACCCCTGGGAAGGATACTGCATTGAGAATATTCTGGCGCAGAGATGGATCTTCTTTTGACACGGGGAATGCGTCGCCTGGCGTTTGAATTTAAAACATCCCTCGCACCGAACTTAAGCAGAGGGTTCTGGAATGCCTGTAATGATATTGCACCGGATCACACCTATGTAGTAATTCCTGAAGGAGATCGCTACGAGCTGAAGGAGTCCGTTTCTGTTATATCTCTCTCAGATCTTATTCAGCCCGGACAGATGCAGTAACATGACTGCGTGAAGATTTTTTGATTTAGTTAGAGGTTTAACACCTGTGTGGGTTGATCGAGCAGAGCAAGGTTAGGGCAACCTGATGGTTATGACTCACTCGTCGGATCGAAAACCATATACATTTGGACATATTCTTGTTTCTGCAATACCTCAAAACCGATCTTTTCATTGCTGAGACCGTGCTCAAAATGATACCTCAGTATTTCGCGTATTTGACGCATTTTCAGTTTCCTTCTGCTCATGTCAAACTTCCTCCTGACATTAGTTTTCAGAAGTAAGGTCGTTTATTTTTTGCAGGAAGTCAAAATCGGTCAGATAACCGTGGATTAACTGGTCATTTTCAGGGGGATTTACCGGTCAAATTACGGAGGATTCTCCACGCATTTAACGCGTTTGTTATATTTTAGACTGCACAAAGCCAGGCACATCTATATGGGAGCCTCCCGTGGAGTAGTGTTTGTCCAGGGTATAAGCCATCTTCTCTAGCGGAGCAGCATTGTAACCGCATTGTTGAATTTCACTGATATAGCGGCTGATAAAGCTGCCAGCGCCAAGCAACCCCCACTGAACCACATGGACAAGTTCGTGAAAGTGCAATCTAAGGACATTGGCAAACTCTTCAGACACATAGTAGGTATCCTTATAAGTGGTGCCACTGACTGGCATGTCTATAAGATCCCCGAGGCCCATTTCACGAAGCTCAGGAAAGTTCGGTTTTGGAATTTCAGCAACAACTACGAAGTAAGATTCCTTCAAGAACGGATACGGATAAAACCCAGCAAACTCTGCTTCAAAAATAGAACACGACCGCCGCTTTGATCGGTATACCCTATTGGTCTCGTCAATCCAATTTTCTATACGGTCTATCACACGTCCTCCGAAAAAATGTAACATTTTGGTGCCTTGTCAGCGAAGCTGTCAGGGCAACCTGCAGGTTATGACTGCGTCATCACCTGCAAACTACAATGCGAGTTTTTTGAAATTTGCTTCAATTGAGTCAGCGGATAAATCAGCTCCACATTCCCATTCAACAAAATAACCGCCATTAAATATTTTCTGAAACTCAGAGAATTCTTCAAGTTCTTTGAAAACGGGGTATTTGAAATATGGTTTAATATCAAATAATCCTTCTCGACCATCTTCAGTGAGAATAGTCAAAGTAAAGTCAGAATTTGCTTTTAATTCTTTAATCCTCATTGATCGAGTCCTTTGATCGGGAATGTCTTTTCACCGTTCACAGCTAATTCCCAGTCTGCCATTAAATCGTCTTGATGAATTTCTATATACAGCTCATTATCTTCACGCAACACTGTCCACCATTTGAGTTGTTGAGTTTTTAATTCTTCATAGATTTTCGCTTTTGGATTAAGTGTTAAAAAAGTTCCTTTCATTTTTTTGTCATAATTATTTGGATGCTCCGCTGTCTTTTTACAATGACCGCCAACTAGTAGATAGCACCACCATGGTAGTGTTATTTTTCCTTTATCCTTATATTACAAGGTATATGATACCCACCAAAATCTGGAGTTATCATACACCACGGTGTATGATAACTCCAGATATGGAAGGTATTGTACACTTCTGTTATTATCATAAAAATCCCATCCAACGCATTTTGTCTTTTGTGTGATCGTAACACGCAACTCCCTTGTTTTGCATGTATTCTTTCATTTTTCAAGTAAAATCAACATACATTTGTTCACACACCAGGGGGATTTTCTCAAAATTTTATTCACCTCAATACAAAACATCTATTTCAAAGGGCTGCCGGAGTGCCTCGTCTTGCGACGAGGGGGGGTCAGGGTAAAAAAGTGGTGCCTCGTTTCGCGACGGGAGGGGAATCTCTCCCGGTGGCTGAGCCCGTCGAAGCCGCACCCCGTCTCCAACATTATACTTTTTACAGAAAATACTGGTTTTGGAGCAATTTCTCTATCTCTTCACAGGAGGGTACCTTTCCCGATACCAACACCTCTCCGTTGACAACCATGGCGGGAGTAATCATAACTCCGTACGCAATAAAACGATTCATATCGGTTATCTTTATGAGTTCATAGTCACGGCCAAGGTTTTTTGCCGCTGTTTCTGCATGTTCCGCAAGGGTGTTACATTTGGCACATCCCGTGCCGAGAATTTCAATTTTCATAGGTTCCTCCGGATTAAAAAAACTGTCCATAGATCAGGCCGCTCACGGTGGCCATGATAACAACCAAAAATACAAATACAAGGGTTTTCTTTGTACCCAGCACGCTTCGTATTACCAGCATATTGGGCAGACTCAGGGCGGGGCCTGCAAGAAGCAGGGCCAGGGCTGGTCCCTTTCCCATGCCGCTGTTGATAAGCCCTTCAAGGATTGGTACTTCCGTGAGGGTGGCAAAATACATAAGGGCTCCCGCCAGGGATGCAAAGAAGGTGGCGCCAAGGGTGTTCCCCCCAACGGCGGTTTCTATCCAGGCGGAAGGTATAAGGCCTTCACTGTCCGGTCTTCCCAGAAGGAGCCCTGCAACAATAACACCGACAAAAAGGAGGGGGAATATCTGTTTGGCAAAATCCCAGGATTGGCTGAACCACTCCCGGGTTTCCCCCGTGTCTGTGCTGGTAAACCACGAAAGACCCACGATGCCCGCCGAAAAGGCAAAGAGGGGCGTATGGGGAAAGAGGGCCGCCAGAATACCCACAGGAAGGGCAATAGCGCCGATCTTCCACAGGGCAAAATCAAACCAGCGTACAAGCAGTATGCCCATGGTCAGGGTAAAAAGGGCTGTCAAAATCCATTTGCTCTGATATATAAACGCCCATAGTCCGTGGGACTGCCCCGCTGCTTCCCAGTTGGCAAAGACCAGTATACCCACAAGGGAAGCGAAAAACAGGGCGTTTTGTAAAAGACTGCGCGGGGTTTCCTCATCGGGAAAGGCCATCTGCACATCCCCTTTTTCCTTTTCTTCCCGCCGAAAGACAAAACTCATAATTATCCCGATTATAATACTGAAAACAATGGCGCCCACTGCCCGGGCAATCCCCATTTCAAGGCCCAGAACACGGGCGGTAAGTATTATGGCAAGTACGTTGATTGCCGGTCCGGCATAGAGAAAGGTTGTTGCCGGACCAAGGCCGGCACCCATTTTGTAGATCCCTGAAAAAATGGGGAGTACCGTGCATGAGCACACCGCAAGGATACCGCCGGAAACGGAGGCGACACCGTAGGCTATGCCCTTATGTGCCCGGGCACCAAGATACTTCATTACGGAACCTTTGCTAATGAATACGCCGATTGCCCCGGCAATGAAAAAGGCGGGGATAAGACAGAGGATTACGTGCTCACGTGCGTAATACCGGGCAAGATGCAGTGATTCAAGTACGGCAGTTTGTACACGTTCTGCTTCAAGGGGAATGCTGTAAAAGAGGAGAAAAACGGCGAGTATTCCCACCAGTTTCTTCCATTCTTCTTTCCAATTCATGGGGTTTGCTCCGATTCTGTTTGGGGTATCATTGTTTCGATACAGTCCATAAAATTTTTGATGCAGGGAGTACGAAGGGAATACCACCGCTCTTTTCCCGACTGTTTGCTCGAAATAAATCCGGCATTTTTCAGGATACTGAGATGTTTCGAGACCGTTGAGTAGTCAACCTTCAGGGCATCCACAAACTCACAAACACAGCGGTCTTTCTCATACAGGCTTTCAATAATCCACAGGCGGCTGGGATGTGCCAGGGCTTTCAGTATTTCTGATTTCCTCTTTAGTGAATCCATAGGTCCTCCTCATTTGGTAATATAGCCAAATGAAAAATAGGTGTCAAGGTCAGGATAATAAAAGGTTGCAAAAAGCACATCAAAAGATTGAAGAGGTGATAACCCAGGGGATTGAAGTTATGAGCCAAGTAGATTTGCACGGCGGAATGGGCCTGCGAATATCTCTTCAGGAAAAGGTTTTCTCTCCGTTTTGCAGGCACACCCTACTTCTACTCGATCGTCATCGGCAGTATCTACGGATTCCCTTGACTTACCAGATATGCTCATTATGAGGCATCGGTCATATCGCGATGTAGCTATTCCTGTCAATCACCAAAAAGAGATTTTTCCTCCCAGGGCTCTCCCTGTAGAACAGGATACGAGGGGAGCAACTGATATTGATCTCAAAGGTATCAATATCAGATATCCACAAGAAACTATGCAGGGACCAGATATTTAATGTTTGATCTAGTGGAACATTTAAGCGCAGAAGTGTATGTTGGGTGTTTTCATGTAATAGGTTCACCAATAGATTGGGTATCAGAAACGATAGATTTTTACACGATTTCCCTTCTTCTTATAATATACAAATCGTTTCGTCCTATCTTTAATTAGGTGAAGCAATTGGAGAGAGAGTCTATTTTGTATTTCCACATCCTCAGAGTGGCATACCACTTATTTTGAGATCATCAGAAAGGGAAGTGATCGCGCAAACGGTACGTGACAGTTTGGGTCGATATTTGTCAGATACCGTTCACTGTAATTATTAGGAGGGAATCTAAACACAAAAAAAGCTCCAAGAAGTTTGCAAAATTAGTATCTTAAAAAAAATGAACAAAAAAATGTTCTTTTGTTTTTTTGTATTCTTATTGTTAATTTTCCTTTATGTCTACTGTGGATGCAGGTTTCGGCCCTATTAAGAGCCTTTTATGCAGTATTAGTGAATATGTAAATCAACATAGTAAATTATATTGTCTGAAGATTGAAACATTAAACGAGGAGTTTGTGAAATGAAGATTGTCCCCCTATTTTCTCTATTTCTTTTGCTGTATACTGTCCCCCTGTTTTCTCATGCTGTTATCTCTGAACAGATGGAAACAGCCTCCACCGTATCTATTCGCTTTTCTTATGAGGATGGAGAACCCATGGCCTATGCTGCTGTTGAGATCTTCTCACCTGCGGAAGATCGTGTGCCTTTTCAAACGGGGCGAACTGATAAAAACGGCGTATTCTCCTTTGTTCCCGATGCGGAGGGCATGTGGCTTGTCAGTGCCGATGATGGAGATGATCATGTCAGCAGCCCCTCCTTTATTGTAGAAAAAGAGGGCAATCGATTTATTACAAAACCACAGGAATTATTATAACCAAGTGAGGTTCTATGATACGACGAACACAAAAAAAGTACTTTTGGCTGCAGCTCTTGCTGCATCTACGGTGTATGCCGGGGGAGAATCACATCGTTTGGATGATGTGGTCGTAACGGGAACTCGGACAGAGCATGCGCTGAAAGATGTGCCCGTGGAGACCATGGTTATTAGCCGTGAGGATATTGAGAATTCCCATGGCCATACTATTATGGAGCTTTTGTCATCCGTACCGGGGGTCAATACGTCAATAAGTACCGATCTTTTTGGCGGGAATACCTGGCGCTCTTCCATGCGGGGACTCCCCTTCTATACGGGGTACGGTCTTATTCTTGTGGATGGAGAACGTGTGCACGGAGCAGGGCAAAGTGGTGGCCACGGTGAATTCGGTCCCGGTCTGAACCAGATTCCCTTGAGTATGATTGAGCGTATTGAGGTGGTAAAGGGTGCCGGTGCGGCCCTCTACGGCAGTGACGCCGTTGCAGGGGTCATAAATATCATTACCCGCCGAACCCCCGATGAACCTTCCATTAGTACGGAAGTAACCTATGGTAGCTATACTGTGGTACGGGATACCACCGGTGACGGAGATCTGGAAGAGGCCGACGGGGACCGAACCTTCAGGAAAGCCTCTGTTTCCTATGGGGATGCCCTTAACGACCGTTTCGGTTATTTTCTGAACTATACCTACGAAGAGTCCGATGATGTGGGGGCAGATCCCCTTCGCTCACATCGTCACTCCCTTATGAAGAAATGGGATTGGGATATGAATGATGTCCTGGATGTTGATGGTAAGCTTGAATACAGCGATTATGCCGGACGCGGGGGAGACAGAACGGAAGATTCCAAACGATTCTCCCTTGGTGCCACCTATACCCCTCAGGAGGGGCATCGTTTCCGTGCCGGAGGCTACACCTATCTCTGGGATTTTGAGCAGGGACCTCCGGGAAATCCCCATGGATACCGCTACGGTGATATATCCTATAACCAGCTTGCCCTGACCTATACGGGCTATCTTGGTGATATGCATACCCTTTCTGTGGGGGTTGAGGGAAATCAGCAGATCCTTGATTATAAAACTGAAAATACCCATACCGATGATGATGGAAATGACGTTATTACGGTGGTTACCTCCGATGAGGATATTCGTACGGCCAGTATTTTTGTGCAGGATGAATTTCAGGTTGTGGAAAATCTTACCCTCGTGGGGGCTTTGCGCTATGATGATCACTCCACCTTTGGGGGGGAGTTGAGCCCGAAATTCAACCTCATGGCACGTCTCACAGACCATACCACCCTGCGTGGTTCCGTGGGAAAAAGCTATAAATCTCCCACAATCCGTCAGCTCTATTATGATATTCCCTATCGTCACGGTGATTCCTATCGGGAATCAAACCGCGATCTGAATCCTGAGATCGGTTTGAGCATCAGTTCAAGTGTGGAGCAGTGGCTTTTGGATGATATGATCACCCTTACGGCGGGATATTTTTATAACAGCCTTGAGGATATGGTGGTGCGGCAGGAAATAGGTACCTATGAAGGCCTGCCCCTCTTATCCTATCGTAATATTGAAGAGGCGGTAACACAGGGGGTTGAAGTGATGAGTCAGTTTGATTTGCCCGGTGGAATGGGTCTTGATCTTTCCTATACGGCAACCTTTACTGAAAATAAAGAGACGGGCAATGAGCTTACCTATGTTCCCCGTCACGATGCAAGCGGTACGGTGCGGTATTTTATTGCTCACCATGGCATCGGTCTCTCCTTTGGTATAAATGGTATGAGCAGTCAGTACACCGATGCCGCAAATACAAACTATCTTGAACCTTCCGTTGTGGCCAATGCCCGTGTTATGAAGGAGATATCTGACAACGCCCGTATCTCCTTTGCCATGGATGATATCTTTGAATCCCGTGTGGGCGAGCGAACCGGAAGTTGGTTTCGCGGTAGATCCCTTTCAGGAACCTTTACTACAAATTTTTAGGAGATGTGTATGAAAATGATGAAATGTGTACTCGCCCTCTGTGCCGTAGCAACCCTTTCCTACGGCCACTTTCCCTGGATACACTCTGATGGATTTAGCCTAAGCCCAAACAGCAATGTACGCATGTATGTTGGGTGGGGACATGGCTTTCCCTTCGGTGCGTTCATGGATAGTTCGCAAGTGGATAACCTTCAGATTACGGGCCCTAACGGAGCGGTTTCTGCGACTTTTGAAAACAGTCATCGCTTTGCGGCAGATGATCGCGTCCGTGAGGAGGGGGTGTATTTTCTCAGTGCCGAACGTCCGGCAAGTTACTATTCCCAAACCACAGAAGGGGGGCAAAGGGGCTCCAAAGAGGATCTTGCCGATGAGTTTCATGTTCGTTCCTGCACCTACACCCACTCCTTTATGAAAGCTCTGGTAAATGTGGGACAGCCGCAGTATGGGTATGATATCCCCGTGGGACACGATTTTGAAGTAATTCCACAGAAAAACCCCCTCCATCTTTCTCAAGGAGATGTGCTTCCCGTGGTGGTTCTGCTACACGGAGAACCGGTGGCCGCAGAGATCAATGCCACCTATGCCGGGTATAGCCGGGTTTCAACGGATGATGACTTTGTCTATGAGACCAGCACGGATGAAACCGGAACAGCTACAATTCCCCTTTCATCTCACGGGGTATGGCTTCTTGAAGTCGTGCTTGAACAGGGGTATGCAGATACTGATGTGTGTGACATAGAGCGGTTTCGTTCGGTTTTGACCTTTGAGGTTCCGGGCAACTAGTTTCTGTTACACCGATGATCCAGAGGAGCACTTCCTGACGGGGGTGCTCTTTTTTTGTGCTGCGGTGGAACTGGGTGAAAAAAAGTAGTATATTAGGTATTATGGAACTAATTATAAGGAGTTACCCATGATTCGTATGTTTGTAACAATGGTGTTGTTTGCAACCATGGTTTATGCCCACCCTCATGACAATGAGGCAGTTCACTATTCTCAAGGGTCGTTGCTGTGGCTCTCTGAGGAACTTGACCTCTCTAATGCAACGTATTTAGAGCTTCGCGATGTGGTGACAAGCTATCGTGAAGAGGCCAATGACTTCCTTCACTCTGTGGCTCATTCTGACGAGCTTGCGACCACCCTTGCCGATGACGTCTCAGATGCCCCCGCTGCGTATCCCGAGCATTCTGAGAATATTCAGGCCCTTGAGGAACATCTCGCGGAGGTTGCAGCACTTCTTTCTGAAGAAACATTTTCTCAGTATGAGGAGTTTTTGGAACGAATTTATTGGCCAGCGCATCACTCCCACGACCATGATCACTCCCACGGCCATGATCATTCCCACGACCACGATCACTCCCACGACCACGATCACTCCCACGACCATGATCACTCCCACGACCATGATCACTCCCACGACCATGATCACTCCCACGATCATGATCATTCCCACGATCATGATCATTCCCACGACCACGATCATTCCCACGACCATGATCATTCCCACGACCATGAATAATATTCAACTCAGGGACAGGTAGACTGTTCCTGAGTCTTTTTGATATCTCTCTTTCACTTTCTCCATAAACTATCTTACTCTCTGGAGGCGTTTGTACCTGTCAATTGTATAATTGAGGAGATTCTATGAAGTTACGAGAACCCCTGATCCTGTTTCGTTTTGTATTTCTTTTTTGTACCCCCTGGAGTGTTTTTGCACAGCCCTTTCAGCTGGAGGATCTTCCCTACAGCACAGACGCCCTTGAGCCGGTTATCGATCAGCTTATCATGGAGATTCACCATGGACGACACCATCAGGCCTATGTTGATAATCTCAATGCACAGGTAGAGGCGTTTCCGGAACTGGCAGATATATCTCTTGCAGAAATGATGAAAGAGATTTCACAGTTTACCACTGCAGTACGAAATAACGGCGGCGGTCATTATAATCATACTCTGTTCTGGGAAATAATGGCCCCTGAAAATACGGGGGCCGGGCCGTCCCACGATCTTATTTCCGCTGTGGAGCGTGAGTTTGGATCCCTTGCGGGAATGAAGAAACTTTTTGCGGAAGCTGCGGCGACGCGCTTTGGCTCTGGCTGGGCATGGCTGATTGTCACTCCTGAGGGTGATCTCAAGGTGACCTCCACGGCAAATCAGGATAATCCCCTCATGGATGTTATTCCTGAAGACGAGCAGGGAACGCCCCTCCTTGCCCTTGATGTGTGGGAACATGCCTATTATCTTTCATACCAAAACCGTCGCGGTGACTATCTGAATCACTGGTGGCGGGTGGTAAACTGGAATGAAGTAAATCGTCGTTTTAAAGCAGCCGTGGGAGAGGAGTCGTAATACCGGGGAGAAAGAGGTTGCCTATCTCTTTCTTCATACTAATTTCCATGAAAGGATTCTCTATGGCACAAAAGCAGGAAGTGGTGGTGACTGATATCCAGATGCCCCTTAGTTCAATGATTGTATTTATGGTAAAATGGGCTGTGGCAACTATTCCCGCAGCGATTATTCTTTTTTTCCTTGGAGTTTTTCTTATGACACTCTTTGGCAAACTTGGAGCAGGGATGTAGTTTTTGTAGGGAAGAATTACGTGCCGGGATCGGTAAGAAATGTATCAAGCCGCTCTTGTATTGCGGTACAATCCATATCAATTCCAATAAAAACCATATTTTGACACCGTTCTCCCCAGAGCCCCGTATTTTCCTTCGGGGAGGCGGGGGGATGCAGGGCATGTGTTTTCCTTCCACCCCATCGTCCGCAAAAATCCATGCGAAGAATATTTCCCGCCAGGGAGAGTATCCCCACGCGAATGTTGTCTTTTACATCCCAGTACATCCCCTTTGCCCGAAGTAATCCTGGAATTCCTTTGCGCAGGTATGCGGATAATTGTTTGATATCCATGGGGCGGTCTGAGTGATAATGAAGGGTCTGAAATCCGTATGTGTGGCTATGGTGATGGACGGGGTGCCGGGGGTGGTTGTTTTGTACGGGTGCCCAGCTTGTATCAAGGCTCGTGTCTTTGCCATGGTGAAAAATAATATCCCCTTCTGTTTTTCCCTGCTGTGCATGACATATGTCAATGTGGGGGGCAAGCATGCGGATTCTTTTTTCCGCGGCATCGCAGATAGAGCGGGGGGTACTCTCTGTTTTTGTGAGCACCGCTACATGGGCATATTCAATTTGCGCGGTGAGCAGTTCTATGACGGGACGTCGGGGGTCGCTGTGCAAGAGTGGAATAGTTCTTTTTCTCTGAGAAGCATGCCAATAATCAATTAGGTCACGTGGGGAGAATATTGAGATCATACGGTGAATCTCCACAAGCTCCATAATGGATCGTCCCCGGGTGTTACGGGCATGGAGGGATGCAACGATATTTCGCGGCTCTGCCACACCGCTTGCTTCTATAAGGATATGATCGGGGCGGTATTCATGGATGAGCGTAAAGAGTGCGGCGGATAGTTCACTCTCCAGAGAACAGCATATACACCCGCTGGTCAATTCCACAACATTCTTCAGAAAGGCCGGTGCAGAATTGCTGGTGTGGCGAATCAGGGCGGCGTCAATATTTATTGCTCCCACATCGTTGACAATAACTGCACTCTTCGTATGGGTATTTTCCCCAAGCCAGCGGTTCAGCAGGGTTGTTTTTCCTGCCCCGAGAAACCCGCTGATACAGGAAATGGGTGTCTTTTCCTTATGCAGGGGGGCCGGGCCATCCCACGTATACCACCGTGGTTTCATTTTGTTCCTCCGGGAAAAATATGGTGCTTCCCTTCTGAGTATTTCGTGAGGGAAGAGGTTTCACTGCCCAATGGCTGTACCAGTAAGACAGGGCTCCTGTTGACCTTCTGCGGCGTTTTTATTCGTTGTGATTGAAAATACGAACAAAAATCGGATCCTTCAGAATAATTTTACCGAGTATTTCACAGGAACCATCTCGCTTTACGTAAGGGGTAATATACATTACAAGGAGGGGTGGCACCTATGTGTATCGTCATGGGGATGGACCGGAGCAGTGAAGAGGGTAAGTAACAGGTGCAATCCCTGCACCTTCTGACTGCCGATTATGAAAAATAACGTGGTGCATCTTCTCTGTGAAAGAACCGTATAAAAACACTAACACAATTCTAACATTTTATTGGTCTGATTCTTATATGCCCATGGTATTTTGATATATGAGGCAACCAATGTATCGAACCAGTGAGGGACATATGGGAAAAAAAATGATATATGCTGTTGAGGATGATCCGGCAATTCAGGAGCTCCTTACCTATAATATTGTGCAGGCAAATTATGATTGCGAAGTCTTTGATTCTGCCGAAAAAATGCTGACACGGGTGTCCTCCGTTCCTCCTACACTCATCATTCTCGATATCCTACTTCCCGGCATGGATGGCATAGAGGCATGCAGAAACCTCAAAATGAATGAAGAGACGGCAGATATTCCCGTGGTTATGCTTACGGCAAAGGGAGATGAGGTGGATGTTGTTACGGGTCTTGAACTTGGGGCGGATGATTATATTGTAAAACCCTTCAGTCCACGGATTCTTATGGCACGGATAAAATCTGTGTTGCGACGGCGGGTTAATGAGAAGCGTTTGCGTTCTGAGCCCATGGACATTCACTCTGTACATATTCATCCCGGTCGTCATGAGGTGGTCGTATCGGGAAAAAGCGTGGATTTAACTGCCTCTGAGTTTTCTGCGCTCTACATGTTGGCAAAGCGGCCGGGGTGGGTTTTTTCTCGATACCAGATTGTGGAGGAGATTCATGGGCCAAATTATCCCGTTACGGACAGAAGTGTGGATGTGATGATTGCGGGGTTGCGGAAAAAGCTTGGTGATAAGGGGGCTCTTATCGAGACCGTACGCGGCATTGGGTATCGCATGAAAGAAGAGGCCTATGAAGAAGTCTAATCCCTCCTTTTTTGCACAGATATTTTTTTCCATCATGGGGCTTATCCTGGTACTGGGGGTGCTTTTTTCTCTCAATAGTATTATACATTTGCGCCGTATGTACTTTGCCTCTGTACGTCGGGAGCTGGTGAGCACATCAGAGGCCTTTTCCCGTATTTATAAGGAGAGCGAAATTTCTCTTTTCTCTATGGATAGTCTCTTAAAAAAACAGTATCACGACGGCGGGATCCGCTATACTCTTATTCAGCCGGATGGACAGGTGATTGCAGATAGCCATAATGATATTGATGCCATGGATAATCATAAAACACGTCCCGAAGTGCGGCATGCCTTTGCCTCTGGATGGGGCTATGAGGTTCGTTTTAGTGCAACTGAAGGGGTGCATCATAAATATGTTGCCCGTCGTAACAATGATGGGAGTATCACACGAACCTCCCGGCCTCTTGATCAGTTGCTGGACTCTCTCTGGTCCTATACAGCCAGTCTTATTTTGCTTTTTCTCTTTCTTGGTGGAGTTGGGCTCTCCTTGAGTTTTTTTCTGTCCCGCTGGATTTCACGGCCCATTGAAATTTTAAAAAACCGTGCTGAAAAGTTGGGGGAGGGCGATGTTTTTACTCCCCTTGCAGACCGTCGTGTTAGCCGTGAAATAATGGACTTGTCCCGTATTCTTGATCGGGCATCTCAAACCTTGAAGAAGCGTTTTACCTCGGTGCGAACCCATAAGGATCGTCTGCGCACCATTCTTTCTGA
The DNA here is from genome assembly GCF_000474745.1 of Chitinivibrio alkaliphilus ACht1. Lineage (NCBI taxonomy): Bacteria > Pseudomonadati > Fibrobacterota > Chitinivibrionia > Chitinivibrionales > Chitinivibrionaceae > Chitinivibrio > Chitinivibrio alkaliphilus. The sequence goes on from NZ_ASJR01000023.1 coordinate 22,023, forward strand.
AATGATAGAGGGGGTTGTTGCTGTTAATGCAGAGCGGGAACTTTTTCTGATAAACTCCCGTGCCCGTCAAATGCTTGATATTAGCAGTGATACTTCTCAGGGGCGTGAGTATTATAAAATAATTCGGCATATTGAAATACAGCAGATTATCGATACGCTCCTGGCGGGAGACAGTGTGCAGACCATGATTCATGAAGAGGTGACCCTTGGCAGAGGGGAGAACGAACGGATCTATCGCATTAACGGTAAAGCCCTGTTAGACCCCGGCGATGTTTTTTTGGTGATCCACGATATCACCGCCTTAAAACGTCTTGAAAATATGCGCCGTGATTTTGCGGGCAATGTATCCCACGAACTTCGCACGCCCCTTACCTCTATAAAGGGGTTTGTGGAGACCCTCAAAGACGGGGCGATTACAGACCCGGTACAAAGTGTGCGATTTTTGACCATTATTGATGAGGAAGTGCGTCGCCTCAATACCCTTATTGAAGATATCCTTACCCTTTCCCGTGTGGAACAGCAGGAGGAGGCACTTTCTGATAATTCGGCTGATACGGAACGGGTGAATCTGTGCGATTTCCTGAATGAGTTGTATGGTCTTTATACAGACAGGGCTAAAAAATACTCCGTGGATCTGCGCAAAGATATACATCTTGCCCCGGATCCCTTAGTGGATATACGTCCCGGTCTCTTTTCCCTGGCCGTTAAAAACCTCCTCGATAATGCTGTTAAGTATAGCGGGGAAAATGCTGTGGTTACCCTGAGAGCACGGGAGCGCCAAGATGAGTATATTGTGTCGGTACAGGATACCGGGCCGGGCATAGATCCGGTTCATCACGACCGGCTTTTTGAGCGTTTTTATCGTGTTGATAAAAGTCGTAGCAGGCATATGGGGGGGACAGGTCTTGGTCTCTCCATTGTGAAACATATTGTCTCCCTTCACGGCGGAAAGATTATCCTGGAGAGTGAGCCGGGGCAGGGAAGCATTTTTACGATAACAATACATAAACCTCTTTAAGGAGATCCTATGTCGGTTCATCTACAAAAGGATATTAAGAATGTGGAGAAGCAGCTTCTGGACTGTTCTGCCCTGGTGGAACAGACCTTGATACGGTCGATCAATGCTCTTATTAATGCAGATCGGGAAGAGGCTGATCGAGTTATTGCCGGGGATGACAGTATTGATGAAAGGGAGATATCCATTGAAGAGGATTGTCTCAAGATTCTTGCCCTTCATCAGCCCGTAGCTATTGATCTGCGTTTTCTTGTCTCTGTTTTGAAGATCAATAATGACCTTGAGCGTATCGGTGACTATTGTGTATCCATCGCAAAGCGTACAAAGACAATACTTGATTTTGAAGATGATTTTTCTTATCAGCTTCCCTTTGGCAATATGACGGATAAAACAATTACCCTTATTAAAGATAGTATCAACTCTCTGGTCATGGAAGATGTGAAAAAAGCATATACCGCTATTGGTTCTATTGATGCGATTAACTCCATGAAGAATGAAATGTTCTCCCTCTTCATTACGGAAGTCCAGAATAATCCGGAGAAAGCGGAGATACTTTCCCATCAGATGATCATCGCCCGGTATCTTGATCGTATCGCAGAGCATGCAGTAAATATTGCTGAAGATATGATATACATGATTGACGGCGAGATCGTTCGCCATAAACTTGGCTAATTGCACGCCCCTGCACAACAGGGGCTATGAATCACACATAACACGTTTCTCATTTTTTGCTCGTATTATCCCAATATTTGCCCCGTATATTTACTCTGACAATCAAAACGATTGCGAAGTAAATTTTTTTGGAGGTAGTATGTTGCGTGTACAAAGTAAAAGTGTGATGGTGTTCGGAGTTGTTCTTCTTCTGTGTGCTGGTCTTTCAGCCCGGAGCAGACGTGTAGAACTTATCGGTGCCGGTGCGTCTTTTCCAGCCCCCCTCATGACTGCCATGGCAGATGAGTATCGGAGTGTCACCGATCGACGGGTGACCATTAATTACCAATCTATTGGTTCCTGTGGCGGGATGCGTCAGTTTGGCGAACAAACCATAATGTTTGGTATGTCCGAAGCATTCCTTTCCGACGATGTTATGGCGGAGATTGAATCAAAGACCAATGGGAAGGCCTTTAATATTCCTTATACCCTGGCAGATGTGGTGGCCACGTATAATGTTCCCGGTGTTGAAAAGGGGCTTGTCTTTGACGGAGAGACCCTTGCAAAGATTTTCCTGGGGCACATAAAGACATGGAATCACCCCGATATTAAAAGGTTGAATCCCAATGTGAGCCTTCCCCCGCTTCCTATTGAAATTGTTCACCGTTCTGATGGTTCAGGTACAACCAATCTTTGGACAAGTTATCTTACCAATGTTTCTGATGAATGGCGCGAGAATATCGGGTTTGCAACCAGTGTAAACTGGCCCACGGGGATTGGTGCAAACGGTAATGAAGGGGTTGCCGGTGTTGTCATGAATACTCCCGGCGCTCTGGGATACAATAGTTTCTCCTATGCCCTGCTCAATGATATTGACTATGCATATCTGAAAAACAGTTCGGGAAATGTTATTCAATCCTCCTTTGAAGCAACATCAGCTGCGGCGGATATCCCCCTTCCCGAGGACGGGCGAGTTATTTTTACGGACACTCCTGCTTCTGATGGCTATCCTGCAGCGGGATTTGCCTGGATGCTGGCCTATGAAAATATGGAGCAGAATAATGCTATTTCAACGGAAGAGCAAGCCCGCGAGCTGGTTCGGTTTTTATCTGGGCCATCACCGAAGGGCAGGATTTTTCCGAGGAGCTTGGCTATGCGCAGCTTCCTGATGCGGCCGTTGATCTTGCAAAGGATATGATTTCTCAGATGAAATGGCAGGGGCGTCCCATTGGCAGAGAGATTTTAAGTGAGTAGATGCGTGATTTCAACCGTGCCTACGGTATGTCATACACGGTGAGAGGGGTTTTCCCTCTCATTTTTTTGCTAATACAATTCTAACATGTCGCTGATTTTTGCTGAACATTTGTCGCCTATATTACTGGTGTTAGATTTATTCCAAAAAAGGAAGTCCTATGAAATCAGTAATTTTCAAAAATGTATCGATTCTTGTGTCGATGCTGTGCCTCATGGTGTTTTTTAGCGGTTGCTCTGATACTGAAAAGGGCGATAAACCAGCTTCCCGGCGCGACTCACGTGTAGAGCTTGCAGGGGCGGGAGCATCTTTTCCTGCACCACTTATGACAGCCATGGCAGATGAGTATCGCAGATATACCCAAGGGCGTGTTACTATCAATTATCAGTCCATCGGTTCCGGGGGAGGAATGCGTCAGTTTGGTGAGCAAACGATTATGTTTGGTATGTCCGAAGCTTTTTTATCTGATAAGGTAATGCAGGATTTGGAACGCAAAACAGGGGGAAAAGCATTTAATATTCCCATAACCCTGGCAGATGTGGTTGCCACCTATAATCTACCGGGTATTGATGCGGGACTTGTCTTTGACGGAGACCTCCTTGTTGATATTTTCATGGGACGTATTACCCGGTGGAATGATTCGCGCATTCAGGAGCTGAATCCGGAAAAAGATCTGCCCAATCTTCCTGTTCAGGTGGTGCACCGTTCTGATGGATCGGGGACCACCAATGTCTGGACAAGTTATCTTTCCAATGTTTCTGATGAATGGCGCGAGAATATCGGCTATGCAACCAGTGTAAACTGGCCCACGGGGATTGGTGGAAATGGTAATGAGGGCGTTGCCGGGGTTGTTATGAATACCCCCGGTGCTATCGGGTATAACAGTTATTCCTATGCCCTGCTGAATGATATGAGCTATGGAGCCATACAGAATCGTTCGGGAAATATTATTCACCCTTCATTTTCTGCCACAAGTAAGGCCGCAGATATTGATCTGCCGAAAGATACCCGTATTCTTTTCACGGATACTCCCGCTCCCTACGGATATCCGGCAGCGGGATTTGCCTGGATGCTTGCCTATGAAAATATGGAGCAGAATAATGCCATTAATACCAGGAAGGAAGCTGAAGAGTTGGTCCGTTTTATCCTGTGGGCCATAACGGAGGGGCAAGACCTTTCTGAAGATCTGGGGTATGCACGTCTTCCCGAAGCGGCAGTTGATCGGGGTATGAATATGATACGTCAGATGAAGTGGGACGCTGAGAATATTGGTGAGTTCTTAGTGGAAGAAATACATTGATTTTTTGGATAAGAGGCCGTGGTGATGCACGGTCTCCTATACTAATTACCTGTCTATGGAGTACAAAATGCAACCAAAGGATACAGCCCCTATGAAAACCATGAAAACGCTGAAGAAATATGTGTATGGGAGTCTTGGTGATACCCTTTTTCTTTGGACGATTGTTGCCTTGAGCATAACCATAATTGCCTGCACTATTGTAATGGCCTTTACCCTCTATGGAGATGGGGCCCCTGCGTTCAGGGAGTTCGGGTTTCTGGGCTTTCTAAAGAGTAATATATGGGATCCCGGTTCAAGAATTCAATTCGGGGCGGCTCCCTTTATCGTCGGAACCTTGGTGACCAGTATCGTATCATTGCTTATTTCCTTTATACCGGCCCTGTCCATTGCCATTTTCACAACAGAATATGCTCCCCGCTGGCTTCAGTCACTTATTGACAATTTTGTCAATCTTATTGCGGCGATACCATCGGTTATCATTGGCCTCTGGGGTATTTTTGTCTTTGTACCCTGGATGCGTGAAAATGTCTATATGCCGGTATATATGTGGAGTGTTGAATCGGCGCCGCAGTTATTGGCCATTCTTGGTAATCCCATTGGCTATGGTATGACGACGGCAACGATTATTCTTGCCCTGATGATACTGCCCTACACAACGGTTTTAGCCGCCCATGCCATGATGAAAGTGCCTAAAGAGCAGCGTGAAGCAGCCTATGCCCTGGGGGCAACAAAATGGGAGGTAATACGCATGGCGGTCATACCCTATGCACGGGCGGGTATCCTTGCTGGATCAATGCTTTCCTTTGGACGTGCCATTGGTGAGACCATGGCAGTTGCCATGCTTATCGGAAATAAAAACACCCTGCCCTTTACCATTTTTGGTGCAGGCTCTACCATGCCGTCGGTAATTGTAAATGAGTTTCGGGAGGCCGTGGAAAATATGCACCTTTCCAGTCTTATGGCGGTGGGGTTTCAGCTGTTTATTATCTCCCTTGCCGTCAATCTTTTGGCAGCCTATATACAAAACAAGTTTTCTGTTACGGGAGGTCAGTCAGCATGAAAAGTTTACAAAGCAGATACCGTGTTCAGCGGGCGGTGAAACTATTTATTGTTGTCAATACAGTATGTGTCCTTGTTCCGCTGTTCTTAATCCTATACCATGTCTTTACCAATGGAATCGGGGCGGTGACTATGGCCTTTTTCACGGAAGAACTGGGGTCTCCCACGCGGGCAATGCGAGGCGAACCCACGGGACTTGTCCATACCATAATCGGCACTTTTGTCCTTGATTTTACCGCCTTGATCATCTCTTTGCCCTTTGGTCTCGGTGCGGGAATGCTACTGTCGGAATATCCCGACCACCCCTTAAATGCATTCTTACGGATTATGACGGACACCCTCAACGGAATGCCCGCTGTATTAAAGGGGCTTCTTGCCTGGGCCCTGGTGGTAAAACCAATGGGAGGGTTTTCGGGTATTGCCGGAGGTGTTGCCCTGGCCTTTGTTATGTTGCCCATTCTTGCCCGATCAACGGAAAGTGCCCTCATGAATATACCATGGTCAATCCGCGAGGCGGGGCTTGCCATTGGCCTGCCCCGGTGGCGGGTGGTACTTTCTGTGGTGATGCCCGCCTCAAAGAGCGGACTTGTTACGGGTGGTCTTATCGCCTTTGCCCGTGCAGCGGGAGAGGCGGCACCCCTGCTGTTTACCTCCTTTGGAAATAATTATCTGCCTAACCGGTGGACGGGATGGTTTTTTGGCCCGGTGGATTCATTACCGCAGCGACTCTACAGTCTTGCCATCAGCCCCTACAAAGCGTGGCATGAGATGGGGTGGGCTGCAGGTCTGGTGCTCATTGTACTGGTGATGCTCTCCTTTGCCGTGGCCAAATTTTTTGCCCGGGAACGAACTTCGTAACTACATTACTATAAGGATATACAATGGAACAGAATACTGAAAGACTCAAGATCCGCATGGAAACCCAAAATCTTACGGTAAAATATGGTCGTGCAACGGGGGTTGAAAACATCTCTTTGCCAATTTATGATAAGAAGGTAACCGCCCTGATTGGTCCATCAGGATGCGGTAAATCGACCTTCCTCAGGGCCCTGAACAGAATGCATGATCTTACTCCCTCTGCGGTGGTTACCGGTCATGCCCTCCTCGACGGTGAGGATATCTATACAAGCGGAGTTGATCCCGTCGTAATTCGCAGAAAGGTGGGGATGGTCTTTCAGAAACCAACCCCGTTTCCCACAATGTCCATCTATGACAATACCATAGCCGGACTGAAACTGGTGGGGATAAAAAAGCGTTCCTACCTCGATGAGATGGTGGAAAAATCCCTTCGTCAGGCAGCCCTCTGGGATGAGGTCAAGGATCGCCTGAAAACTCCCGGCGGCAGTCTTTCCGGTGGACAGCAACAGAGACTCTCCATCGCCCGTGCCCTTGCGGTCGAACCGGAAATCCTCCTCATGGATGAACCCACAAGTTCTTTGGATCCCCAGTCAACCACGCGGATAGAGGAGCTTATTGAGGATCTGAAAAAGGATGTGACCATTGCCATCGTAACCCATAATATGCAACAGGCATCACGGGTTTCAGATTATACGGCCTTCTTTTATGTTGGATCCATGGTGGAGCATGGAACAACGGATATGATATTTACCCGGCCCAATGAAAAAAGGACGGAAGATTATATTACCGGTCGTTTTGGCTGATCTGTTTTTCTGCGTCCTTCTTTTCTAAGACCACCCTGTGTACACGGGGTGGTCTTTGCTGTTTCAAATAGTTGCAAAGCGCACATGTACTAAAGAAGCTCAGATGAGACTTCTCCATAGTATTTACACCTCCTTTCTTTTACAAAGAAGAAAGATATCCCTCACAAATTGGTAACAATTACAGGGTAATTTATGGGTGAGTACGATAGGCATGAATTTTTATTTTTAAAGGAGT
>NZ_ASJR01000024.1 GCF_000474745.1 Chitinivibrio alkaliphilus ACht1
CTGATCTGAAATCTCCTGTTCTGTGATCTCCTGTTCTGTGATCTCCTGTTCTGTGATCTCCTGATCTGTGATCTCCTGATCTGAAATCTCCTGATCTGAAATCTCCTGATCTGAAATCTCCTGATCTGAAATCTCCTGATCTGAAATCTCCTGTTCTGTGATCTCCTGTTCTGTGATCTCCTGTTCTCTGATCTCCTGTTCTCTGATCTCCTGTTCTCTGATCTCTGAAGTGTCAATTACTTCATTCATTTCCGCGAGTATTGGTACGAGGAGTACGACGAGAATAAAACTTGTCTGCATAAGATATTTCATGAGCTTTTCAATCTCCTTCACTGAATTTGTATACATGTAATATATTATATTCAGAGTTAGTATGACTCATTTTTATCATGTCCTAAGGAGAGATACATGGCATATGAAGAGACTCTTGCCCTCATAAAACCGGATGCAGTGAAAGCAGGCCATACGGGAAAAATTATTGAAGCGGTTATTGCAGCGCCATTTACGATTTGCGCCATAAAGAAAACTATGCTGAATCGTGCCATGGCTGAACGATTTTACGCGGTGCACCGGGAAAAACCTTTTTTTGATGATCTCGTCCAATTTATGTCCTCAGGGCCAATCTATGCAATGGTTCTTGGTGGAGAATCTGCTCTCCTGCGGTGGAGGGAGTTGATGGGGGCTACAAATTTTGAAGAAGCGGCGGAAGGAACCTTGCGCAAACGTTTTGCCACGTCTTTGGGAAGAAACGCTGTACATGGCTCTGACTCTCTTGAAAATGCATGCACCGAAATAGCTATATTTTTCTCTCGCCAGGAGGTACTCCCATGCGATATTCCCTCATAGCAGTGGGGGCTCTCCTGATATATGTGGCCTTGAGTACCGGAGCGTGCGCATCGCGAAAACCGTTGGAACGCCCGCAGCTTTCAGAACTTTCTGATACGACTGATATCTGTCTCTATATGGACCGTATCTGTCGGGAAGCAGAGGAGTTTCAACGAGAGTTTAATCGAATGCCTGAAGAGCAGCAGAAAGATCTCTATCCCGTTTTACAAAGCCGAATTGAACATTGCGAGAGAGCTATTAATAAGTGCTACAAAAGTATCGAATAGTTGTACAATGTATTCTGTGCTGCCTTAGCCTCTCCTTTGGAGGGGTTATTGCTGTTACCTCTGCTCCAGAGGGAGCAGAGATCTCCGTAAATGATATTAGAACTGGTTCATTTACCCCAGATACTGTTCAAGTAGATACGGGGGATTTATACGTAACTGTCCTTATGCAGGGATCGTACTTCCAATCACAGAAGGTGCATCTTTCTGAGGGAGATACGGCAAACCTCTCTTTTTCTCAGATTCCCGTATTTGATACAATTATTGTGCAGGGGCGTGAGTATTTCGGAATCCTCTCCCTTCCGGAGCCTCCCACGGATATTCCGTACCTCATTAACGGGACCATGAAAAATGCAGATACAGCTATTATTCTTCCCGAAGGGGAGTATTCCATACGATGGGATGGCGGTATAGGCTATTTTCCCGTCGATACGACAATACGCATTTATGCGGGGATGAAACATCACCTCGATTTTTCTTTTGAAGCTCGTCATGGACGGGTTTCTTTTTTTACAATGCCGGAAAATACCCGTATCTACTTAGATGATACTCTCTTTGGGGTTGGTCGTACCATTCGTCCTCTGAAGGCGGGAGCCTATACACTCCGTTTTGCCGCTGAGGGGTATGAGGATTACGTGGAAGAGCTTGTTCTGTTTCCGGGACGGTTTATGGAAGATAGCGTGCATCTTTCCCCGGCTCCCGTACCCGATGATGTTGATATGGAAGAGTTTTGCGCTCAGTTTGAAGGTATATATCCGGGGTGTCCCCAGGTAAATCGGTGGAAAGAGGCACGCAACGTCGGTTCTTTTTTGTTTGAACGGTTTTGGGACACCCCCTTTACCCTTGAGCTGGCTCTATTGTCATTTTCACGAAAGAGACTCTATGAGAGTGATATCGACCGTTTTGTTGCCTTGTATAACGATGGACCGCCCTTGTTTACAAATCATACAGGGGTAACCTTTTTCCCTAAGCTCTGGGTTGGGTATCGGGGGTTTGTGCTTTCTGTTTCCGGTGGCCATACGTTGCAGGGCATGGTCTATGAGAAGCCCTATGAGATCCCTTTTATTCTGGATGATTCATACGTTCTTGCCTACGATGAATTTCTTGATCAATCCCCCCGATTTCTTCTGCGCTCTTTTGCCCTGCAGGGAGGGGTGCGTCTTACCACAGAAAATAAAAATCTCACCTTTTCCCTCATGGGAGGGTATGTGTGGGAATCCATGTCTTTTACAAACCTGCAGCGACAGGATGAATCCGATGGTACCTACACTTACCGACGTAGTAATAATCACGGTGTGGCAACTTTTCGTGCCGTGGTTCATCCTGATCCTCGCCCCCTTTTTCCTTCTTTCTACGGAGAAATATCCCTCACACCGTTTTCAGTTCCCCTTACGGGATGGGCAGAAACAAGTGTGGGGGTAATTCTTCCGTGGTGGCGAGACTAACTCTATTCCGGTTCAGCACTTCCCAGGGTAATATAGGGACGTAACTCCGGTTTTTGTTGCAGTAATTCTGTGCAGACCGCGTGTAAATGTTCGGCATAGCGAAAATGTGCTCCCAGGCCTGTGCGGAGCTCTATTTCATAAATCAGCTTATCCAGCTGTGTAGTATGTTCAAAGCCGACCTGTGTACCCAAGAGATACCCGTACCAGTGATGTCCCGATGAAGCCAAGGCTGTCGTAAGTTCAGCATACTCCTTGAGAAATTGTTCTATTTCGTTGGTTCGTTCTATTTCCGGAGGCAGGTAGAACCCCACGGGAGAAAAGGGAGTGTAGCGGTTACCAGAACGATGTCTATTTAAATCTCGTAACTCTGCCAAGGCGATGTTATTCCAGGCAAAGCGTACGTTGGTGCGGCGTAGATCTCGTCCAATACGGGAGTATCGATTTTCTTTTCCATGAAACGCATTGTGAAGCTGCTGAGTAGCGGGTAGAAAAGAAGGAAACTCTTCTTCAACACTGCAAAAAACCATATCTTCGCAAGACGATGTGGGCATACCGTTGGTTAGTATAGCCTGTTGAGAAAGGGTGAGTTCCTCTTCAGCTTGCGCTGTACTTGCTGTATCAGGATAGCTGTGACGAATCAGACGGGGGGCTATTTTAGCTAGTTCTCGTCGAATTCCTTCGGCAGCATCATGGGCTTCTTTGAGCGGGAGGGAGTCTAGTTGTTTCACCGTTTCCGCCCACACTCTGGCAGTCATGATATATGCTGCGGAGGTTTTTGTTGCCATGGGGATAAAATAGCGACATCGATCAAGGGCGTAATTTTTACGCATGCGCTTTTGGACTTTTTCAGGGATATCCTGCGGGATTCTGAGGCGCTCTGGATGATTTTCTGCAAGCTGTTCTAGGGAGTGCTTCTTCGTATTATAGAGAGCAAAGGCCCTTTCCATACAGGAGTTCCACGCAGCATGCTGGGAGGACGGTATGCCCATTTCTTCGGCGGACATAAGAGATGTGGGGTTCATTGTGATATATCTCGTACTTGACTCCTGTCCGTCCACCAACTGCGCCAGTTCAAAAATTTTATATGCCAAAAACATTGAGCAATGGTCAATACAGAGAGCGATACCACCGGTGAGGCCCCCAATACTTGCGTGGCCATAGTCGATAAATTTAAAGATACGTTCCACCGATGCATCGGGATTATCCCAGTCCACCGTAGAAAGAATGTGTTCAATACCCTTGTTTGACCGAGAGTATCGAGCTAAAGAACTTGCCAGTATCTCCGGCGTTGCTCTCAGACAGTCTTTCGCTGAGGTTGGTGATTCTAAGGTGATGGCTTGAATGTTCATTTTTCCCCCAGAATAAAGGCGAGTAGAATCTTTGCGGTATCATACAGATCAGAGAGGGCAATTTCTTCATCATAGGTGTGCACCTTATTCATACCGCAGCTGATAACGGCAGTGGGTATACCGTGAGCAGTAAAGTAGTTTGCGTCACTACCTCCCCCGGTAGATGCGAGGGTTGGGGGGTAGCCACAAGCCGACACGGCGTTGCTGATACGTTGAATGAGCTCACTAGCACGATCATGGGTATAGCCACTGTACTCACGATGTGTTGTATAGGTACACGGCAGGTTGTCTCGCTGCTCCAGTTCGTTGCAGAGAAGGCGCATTTGTGCATGAAAGGTTTCAGTATTTGTTTCGGCAGTACTGCGTACTTCTCCGTGTATAGTAACTTCTTCAGCAACGATGTTGTCAGCTGTTCCCCCCGTAATACGCCCAATATTTGCTGTTGTATCCTGAGACAATCGTCCGGTGGGTATTCGTTCCAAAAGAGAGGAACACCGATGAATTGCGTTGATTCCGTCTTCCGGAGCAATACCTGCATGGGCACTTTTCCCCCGGACAGAGATACGCCACGCATCATGGAAGGGGGCTTGGTAGACAATTTTTCCCATGGGACCAGTCGTATCAAGAACCAGCCCCATATGAGCATCTTTCTCTGAAATAGAACAGTAACGGGCTCCAAGAAGTCCGATTTCCTCTGCCACGGTAATGACAACTCGAAGGGGAGGGTGGGAAAGAGAATGCTCACGAAGTACCCGAACAACCTCGACAATTTGTGCAAGTCCCGCCCGATCGTCAGCGCCGAGAATCGTATCCTTTGCACTACGAACATATCCTTCTTCCACAATGGGTACAACTTCTCCGCCCGTGGGGACAGTATCCATATGAGCAGAGATAAGCAACGGTGGTTCTTCCACTGTTCCCGGTATGGTAATATGCATATTAGAGCAATTCCCCGAGGTATACTCCTGAACTGTATCAAACTCAGGAGAGAGTCCTAATTGCGTAAAGAGAGAGGCAAGATAGTCTGCCACCGCAGCTTCGTGCCGACTTTCACCGGGGATTTTCACTAATTCAAGGAATGTATTGAGCAGACGATCTCTTTGTATCATATTTCCTCTATTTCATTTTCTCAAAGCTTGTGCGCAGTTTCTCCAAAGTATCTGCCACTCCTGCGCGTTTTTCCTGCTCCTTTGCCACAACAGCGCCAGGTGCTTTTGCGAGAAATGCTTCGTTTGAAAGCTTCTTTTCTAAACCACCTAAGACCTTTTCCAGTCGGGAGATCTCTTTCTGAAGTCGATCCATCTCTACCGATTTATCAATCAGGCCGGCAAGGTGTAAGTAGAGACGTTGCCCTTTCACCACTTCCTGTCCGGCAAAATCAGGTTCTGATGCCGTGGTGTCAATGGTAATATCTGAGAGATTGGCCAAATCGGTAAAAAGATATGACAGGGCAGAAAACCATTCTGCCAATTCAGGTGAAGAGGCAATAATAAGGGCCGATCCCTTTTTTGCCGGGGGAACATTGTTTTCAGATCGTATTGTACGAAGGGCAGCGATCATCTCTTTGAGGAGATCAAATTTGTCCCCCAATTCTTCCTGATAGAGGTTTTTTTCAATCTGGGGATACTCCTCGAGCATAAGGGTATCTCCATTCATTATTGCGGTATGTGTAATTTTTTTACGCATGTGCATCCAGATCTCTTCCGTAATAAAAGGCATTACTGGATGAAGAAGCTTCAAAGCACCGGCGAGTACATACGAAGCAACATTATACGCGTTACGTCGTTCCTCTTCATTTTGAGGCGCGTAAAAAGAGCTTTTCTTTGCTTCGACGTACCAGTCACAATAATCACGCCAAATAAAATCATACAGGAGATGACACGCTTCGTTAAAGCGAAAGGTCTCAAGGGCGTGTCGTACTGCTTCAACGGTTGTTGCATACCGATGCAGAATCCATCGGTCCTCTTCTTTTTGCTGTGTTGGTTCAGGAAGCTCTGAAAACTGGAGCGGTTCCGAAAGATTGCCAAGAAGAAATCGTGAAGCATTCCACAGCTTGTTTGCAAAATTTCTACCGAGGTCAAAGGTATCCTTGCCTAAATAAACATCGGCTCCTTGGGCAGTGATGGTAATCAGAGAGAACCGAAGGGCGTCCGTGCCATATTTTTCAATAATTTCTAAGGGATCAATGGAGTTACCCAAGGATTTACTCATTTTTTTGCCGCTTTTATCTCGAACAGTACCGTGAAGAACCACATGAGAAAAGGGTAATTTTCCAGTAAAATGCAAGCTCGACATTACCATGCGAGCAACCCAGAAAAAGAGTATCTCCGGAGCTGTAACAAGGGTATCTGTTGGGAAAAATGATTGTAATAGGGCTGTATCATTGGGCCAGCCCATGGTAGAGAAAGGCCAAAGCCATGAAGAGAACCACGTATCAAGGACGTCCTCATCTTGGGTAATATTATGAGAAGAGCAGGCAGAACATTGAGTTGGGTCCTCCATTTCAACGATAATCTCACCACACTCTTGGCAATACCAGACAGGAATACGGTGTCCCCACCATATTTGACGGGATATACACCAGTCACGAATATCCTCCATCCAGTTCACGTAGGTTTTCTTCCACCGTTTGGGGTAAAAGGTCAGGCTTCCATCTTGAGCCGCTTTCAGAGCGTCCTGAGCAAGGGGTTTCATTTTCACAAACCACTGATCAGAATAGTAGGGTTCAATGATTGTGTCGCAGCGATAGCAATGACCAACAGAGTGATCGTGATCAACAATTGAGCCCATCAAACCAAGATCTTCAAGATCAGCAAGCACCATTTTGCGAGCATCAAAACGGTCAACGCCCTTATATTTTTCGGGAACGGGACCAGTTACACAGCCTGTTTCATCAAGAATAACAATATATTCCAAATTATGAGTTTGGCCCATTTGATAATCATTAGGATCGTGAGCGGGAGTGACCTTCACACAGCCTGTACCAAATTCACTGCTCACAAAATTATCGCCCACAATTGGTATTTCTCTGTCTACAATGGGAAGTCGAAGTGTCTTTCCAATAAGATGTCCGTAACGACTGTCTTTAGGGTTTACAGCAACAGCTGTATCGCCCAGCATTGTTTCGGGCCGGGTTGTTGCAACCTCAACATGACCGGTTCCATCGCTCAAGGGATAGCAAAAATGCCAAAGATGACTTGCCTTTGTGTGGTGTTCAACCTCGTCATCAGCCAAGGCGGTATGGCATCGGGGACACCAGTTTACAATGTATTTTCCACGATACACAAGCCCTTCGCGATAGAGATCCACAAAAACTTTTCGTACTGCCTGGGAAAGCCCCTCGTCCATGGTGAAACGTTCCTTATCCCAATCGCAGGAACTTCCTAAGCGTTTTAACTGAGTGGTAATGGTGGTGTGGTATTCATCTTTCCAGCGCCAGACCTCTTCTAAAAAGCGTTCCCGTCCCAAGCTGTGGCGGGATTCACCTCGCTGGGCAAGCTTTCGCTCCACGACGTTTTGTGTGGCAATACCAGCATGGTCAGTTCCCGGTAACCAGAGGGCTTCAAACCCATCCATGCGTTTGTAGCGCGTTAAAATATCTTGGATGGTATTATTCAACGCATGTCCCATGTGTAAGATGCCCGTTACATTGGGAGGAGGGATCACAATGGAATAGGTTTCTCGGGATGTGTTTTCCTGCGCGGCAAAGGTGTTTTCGCTCTGCCATTTTGCATAGATTTTATCTTCTACTGCAGCGGGATTATACTGCTTTTCCATAGTAGGGTCTCCAATAATTTGTTTTTGCACAGTAATATAAATTTCGTGGGAGAAAAAGGAAACAGCAGAACGGCTTATTTATGAATACCGTCTCTTTTTATTCCTGAGGTATGCTAATACAAAGAGTTGGGTGGTCTTTTTATACATTTTTGTTGACTTATTGTATAACCCGTTCTATATTAAGTACATAATGTGTGTGTGATGATGATGTTTGGCAGGAATTGCAATAATTCCTGTCGGTCGGCCGGGCCCCCCTTCCGGTCGACCCTTTTTTTTATGGGGGGTATTATATATTTTTTCCGAAATTATTCCAAAGGAGTACCCTGTGTCAGTTGTTGCTGAATTTGCTGCCCTTTTACATAGAGATTATCCTTCCCGCGCACGAAGAACATCCTCCATGGAGTTTCAGGCAAAGACGGAGCGTCTTGGAGATATTCAGGCAGTTATATTTGATGTGTACGGCACTTTGGTTGATTATTGGCAGAATGCCTTCAATGATGAAGAAGAAAAGGGGGCGCTTTTGCGCTCGGTCTTTACGCAGACCTCTGATTTTTTCCACTTCACACCCTTTCTCGAGAAGATTAATCCCTCTATGTCTCCCGGGGAAACTCTCTTTGATTTTTACCATAATCTCATTGGTATGAAACATGAAGAAGCACGGAAAAAAGGAAAGGACTTCCCGGAGATCGAGATAGATGAGATTTGGCACGTGATTTTGTCGATATTAGAAAATAATGGGTACGTACCCACAGGGTATATTGAAGATCTTCCACGCAATGAAGCTGCACGGATTGTTGCTTATTATTATAATTTCTTTGCCCTGAATCGCGGTTTTTTTCCAGAGGTGTTTGCAACTTTGCAGGCTTTGCGGCAGGACAATATCTCTCTCGGTATTCTTTCTAATGCTCAGTTTTATACTCCGATTGATATGAATCATTTCCTACGGGAGCAAAGTAACAATACTGTGGTTGATCTCTACGAACTCTTTGATCTTGATCTCTGCTTTTACTCGTATCAATACGGCATTGCAAAGCCGGGGGAATTTCTCTATACGCGACTCCTATCTGCGTTGAAATCCATGGAAATAGCGCCATCACAGACTCTTTTTGTTGGTAATGATTTAGAATTAGATATGATGAGTGCTCGTGAGGTTGGCTTACGGACCGCGTTTTTTACCGGGAATAAGGAATCAACATTCCTTCATGGACGGGGCGAAGAGTTTGTTCCTGATCTTTCCTTTTCTCATTTTTCCCAACTTCCTGAAAAGGTCTCCTTTCATGGAGTCTAGGCGATCCCAGGTGTGGGGGATTGCAGGATATATGGGAAGTGGCAAAACAACCGCCGCACAAATACTTGCTGCACGGCACGGAGCGTTACATCTGGAGGCTGATCATATTGCTAAGCAATGTATGATGGAATCATCCTCCATACAAAGGGCTCTGAAAAAGGAGTTTGATGTTGTGGAGGGAACAACAATTCATTTTTCACGACTCGGGGAAATTGTTTTTGCCAACGAAGTAGCTCTTCTGCGCCTCAATGAGATTGTACATCCCTTGCTCAGAGAAAGGATGCAAACACAAATTTCTCAGGCTTCAAAGAAGGTGGTCATTGTTGATGCTGCGGTTCTTCCTTTATGGGAGGGGCTTTTTTTATGTGATCAGTATGTATGGGTCACAGCTCCGCGCACAATTCGTATTGCACGTATTTTGTCGGGGACGCAACGAGACCCCGTAAAAACCGATCAACGGGTAAGGATGCAGGAGCAGCTTTTTGCTCCCCCTCGGCAGGACTCTCCGTGGGTATATTGTGATAATTCCAGCACCATGGAAGCTTTGGAGAAAGAACTTTTCCGTGTGGAGCGTGGGTTTTCTTATTGTGAATAGAGATTTATGTGAATCCCTGGAGCGTTTTAAGAGGCTCTCTTCTTCTGCAGTAACTCTGGATGATATTGAGCATGCCCTCGCCCTGTTTTACCCGGCCTTTTCTCGATATCAGGAGGAAGCCCTTGGAGCTTCGAAATCAACCTGTTATAAGGGGTGTTTTTCCTGTTGTTATCATTGGGTTGAAGATGTGTATTCCTTTGAAGGGCTCCTTATTGCTTCTAAGCTCCTTACTGAATTTCCTGATAAAGTAGAGGCTATTTATCGACGCTGTTGTGACCATGAAGTGATATTGCAGGAGGTGTGGCAGGGGGTTGTTCGTACAGGACGTGCCTCGGATGAAGCTGAAGAGACTGCTGTACTCCTTGGGTTTCATAAGGAATATCTTCCATGTCCCTTGCTCACTCCAGAGCGCACGTGTCTGGTGTATGAGTGGCGTCCGATCACGTGTCGATCATATCTCAGCCGCAGCGCATCTTCCTATACATCTCATGCCACAGCGTGTGAGGCAACCTTGGTGCCTCCTCCCGACCTTTTTGAGAGCTCCTTCGATCTACTCCATGAACAGTATGATACAGAGGGGATAACCGGTTTGCGAGCATTACTTGCGCGGCTTCTGAGTCCCACCCGTTCACCGGGCATATCGGGTTTATCGTTGCGCTGACATACGGATGCTTTTTATTGAATGATAATGTGTGAGTTGCAGGCAAGGGTCTTTTCTATTTGCTTTCGCGTAAGTAGTTGTTTTCCCCTGCGAAGTTTTGCTTCGACGGTATAGTTAAAGGGGCGATTTGCAGCTTGTGCCATATCAAAATCGATAATGGAAAGAATCCCGTGTGAGTCAATAACAATATTACTTCCTCTTTTGTGCATGTCCAAATGTATGACCCTGGCATTGGCTAAGATATTGAGAATTGTGGTGATTTGTCTTTCTAGGTTTGGTACGACCATCTTCGTGGTGAGTTTGTCCAGACTGATGCCGTTGTGTGACGTCGTAATAGTAGCTTTCTCTGGATTATAGTCTACCAGTATGGGAAAGTGGTTTTCTTCGTCTTGCAAAAGCATTTGTTCATTAATCCGTCCAAGGCAGTCCAGTTCAAGCAGGAATAATTGGTAGGCGCTCATCACTTTAAAACTACGAAATCGGCGGGTGAATTTTTTCGTGCGGGTTTTACCCGTAAAGGTCGAATTGGCTACTTTGGCTGCACGGGGAAAAATTTCTTCATTGATATATTCCTTGTGTGAGCGGGTAAAGTGATAATTAATTGCTTTCTCAGCATTGGTAAGTTGTTTTTCTGCCCGGCGCAACTCTTTCCGTAGAGTTGTATGGCTTTTTTTAAAACGGACTTGAGCAGTGGCTGTACGCATCGTTTTTAAAAGTAACGGTGTGTTGGGACTATTTTTCATGGAGGTCTCATGCTGGTTGAGTTTTTCCAAGTACTACAAGGGAGGGAGAGGTTTTTCTGAACGTAAAATATAACGTGATGTACAAAAGAGCAACATTGTGAACTGCATTCTCATAGCTCAAATCAAAGATATTTTGTTATGGAGACAGATACTTTTTACAAAAAACCTTGTTTTTTATCTCGAGAGTTGTTAAAATATTGAGATGTAAAATATCTATGTGAAGGAGGTGCTAGAGTCGCAGGTCGTCGATTGTCTCATAGAAATGCGTTCATAGGTTGGCAACGGGGAGTGCACGTATCGTAATTTTGGAGGACCAGATGAAACAAGCAACGAGAGCTATTCTATTGTTAATTTTCAGCATGAATATTCAGATTCATGCAACGCAGGATTTAGATTTATCGGCATTGTTGGCAATTGTCGTAGAAACGGGTACCTTTTTAGAAATTGATCCCGACCTTATTCCAGCCTCCGTCGTCAATATTGACAGGGAACGTATTGAGTCGGCAAATGCCCGAGATTTGCGAGGACTTTTAGAGATCTATGTTCCAAGTTATCAATCACTATTTAATCGATGGAATGGGTGGTTGATGAGTATGAATGGGGTTACAGCAGATGTGAACTCCAAAATACTTGTTCTTATCGACGGTCGTGAAGTAACGTCACA
Organism: Chitinivibrio alkaliphilus ACht1; assembly: GCF_000474745.1. Taxonomy (NCBI): domain Bacteria; kingdom Pseudomonadati; phylum Fibrobacterota; class Chitinivibrionia; order Chitinivibrionales; family Chitinivibrionaceae; genus Chitinivibrio; species Chitinivibrio alkaliphilus. The sequence goes on from NZ_ASJR01000024.1 coordinate 11,632, forward strand.
AAGTCGTGATGGTGCTGTAGGTCTTCTTACAAGTATTGATCTTAATTTTATTGAGCGTGTTGAGGTTCTTGAAGGAAACGCAGGGTTTGTGTATGGTGCCGGCGCTATTGGCGGTGTCATAAATATTATTCCTAAACGAGATATTGACTCAAAGGGGAGCGTCTTGTATTCCCTTGGTGCGTACCGAGAAGATCAATTTGACCAACGCGCATCATTTCTCTTTTCTCAGTCAATTGGTGATGTCGATATGAGTGGTGGGTTTTCATACCGCCATAGTGATGGTGTTGGAAGAAATCACTCCTATATAGCTGGTCTTGATGGGTGGGGTGGCGATATTGATTGGGAACCCATATTTCCGAAAGAAGCGCGACCTGCACAAGGATCATTTGGGAGAATTCCGGGGAATTATCACACATATCTGAATTTTTCCCTCAATGAATGGAATTGGTATACACATTTTTCGCGAGAAGTAATTACTGCAAGTGGTGCTTTTGTTTTGGACCCATTTCCTATTATGAATGGTGCGTGGAATCTTGATGAGGTTCGAGATTTATATAGTGATGATTATTATGGACCAAGTAATCCATATTTTGATTATTGGCATCTAACTGAAGCATGGGGTTCCAGTAATCGCATGTACGTGTACGATATGTTGATGAGTTCTCTTGAACGAACCCTTTCTTTCGATAATTTTGACGTAGAGTTACTGGTTTCATATGCAAATTATAATAACACGGTCGATGCGGAAGATTTCACCGATATTGGTTTGTATGGGTATCCAGAATATGATACATCAGAAATTAGTGGTGAACAATCCCTTGCTTTTAAGAGTGCGGTCACAGGAAGTATCGGCGATGATCTTCTTCATTATGCCTATGGGTATCAACATAGAACTGATTTTATTGGTACAGGGTTGGCAGGAGAAAACAGTATTGATCAAAGTGATAAAAAGGTGTTTGCTGACACCACATTTTTCAGTAATGCCCTCTTTGCTGAAGGGCTATATAAACTAACCGATCAAATTCGACTTCATGGTGGGGTACGAGTTGATCACCATTCAGCAGTTGGTGCGTCACTTTCTCCTAAAACCGCCTTTATTTATTCTCCTGCGGAGGATCACTATTTTCATCTTATTTACCAACAGGCAACAAATAATCCCACTGCCGAAGCATCCACCGGTAGTTACTATGTTAAGAATGATGATAATGTACTTCAAGAAGAGGATTTCTTTCAAAACCCTGATAGAGAACCAGATGCTAACACAACAGTGCTTCCCGGGGTTTCACAAGATGCCTTAGAAGATATGGACCCCGAAGTTGCACGGCAATTGGTTTTGATGACAAATAATTCTTGGGGCGATCTTTCAGTGCGAAATATTTTCTCATATAATATGATGGACGGGTTGTTTATGTGGGATTCGGACACGTATAAGACGATTGCCACGGAAGGGCAATACAATTATGTGTTGAACAACACTATTGTAGAGTATGATATTCCGCGTGCCGGACTTTCTCTCGGAGTAAGTCATAATTTTAACAGGATTGTTAATACCGATATCTCTGACGGAAACACGGTTGTGGAAAGACGACGCTACGATCGCGATGATGAGGAAAATCCGTGGTATGACAATATCGGTACTGACGATGATCCGTATTATATACCCGTATGGAATACTGGTGAATATGACACAACTGTGGTGAATGCTATTCAGAATACCATTACACAAGATGGTACATATTTCTTGAACACCTCGCCACACCTCACCAAACTGTATGCCGATTATCAAATGAATGATATTGTGTCTTTTCATTTGAACTCTCAACTGTATTGGAAACGAATGTTGGGGAGAAAAGATATCTATGATGACCCCCAAGGCACAGGAGCAACATGGTTTGACCCGTACGATAGGGATGTTTCCATGGGATATCGAAAAAGTACATGGGATGTGGAGCGTAAACTCTCTGCGCGTCTTAATGTGGGGGTACATTTCGATATTCCCTTTACACAGGTTGATCTTATTTCTTCTGGTCGCGTATCTCTCATGGGGGATAATATTCTTGGACATCGATGGACAGATAATTATGATCGGTGGGATAGAAATACGGCTATTCCCTACTACATGTCCAGTCCCGGTGATGGTGGATTATTTCGAGCAGAACAGGCGATGTTTCGGGGAACGATTCGACTTGATTTCTAAGAATGTTTCATGTTCTTGTGTGTCCAGCGGTGCCCCCAAAAAGGGGGCACCGCGTGCATTGATGCAGACCTCAATTAATCTAAGAGATGCGTCCAGTCATGGTGTTCTTCACGAATCAGAGTGCCGGTCTCTGTTCTCAAACGTACCGAGCGTATGAGTGGTTTGTCGTTCTTTGCAAAGATAATCTCCAGCATCGCCTCCTGTTCTCCTTCGTATTCATGTGCAAGATAGAGGGGGAGGTGCATGTGTGTTTCCTGGTGCCATGGGTGTGGCGCAGTCTCTTTTTTAGTAAATGTTCCTTTTAGGAAGATGGATCGATCTGCGTCGTTGTATAGAACTGTCCCTTCGAGGGAGTCCGTTTCCCGTCGAATGTTTCTGTAAGTGCTCGTATTTCCAGAGATATGATCTGGAGATATATGAGTATAGTGGAGTGAGTCGGAATCTATCTGTATGGAATCATGATTGATATGAATATCTGCATGGTATTCTATCTTCGTGTCATAGGTTTTGTGTGCGGTAATTACATCTCTACCGGAAAGATACAACCTGCGTCCTTCCATATCATAGGTGAAGTCGGAGGGGGTTGAAAAAGGAATTGTAAGTGTCGCCACCATCGTGAGATTTGATGTTCCTGAAAAGTGATGCTCTACAAAAAGAGATTCTTCAATTACTTCCTGCGCATGAAGATATAAGGTTACGGTGTAGGCTGTGAGGGAAAAGCTTTCTCTAAGGGAGTCTATGAGTACTGTTGTGGTTGAATCTTTGTAGAGCGTGTCGCCTTCACTGAAAGGGCTTTCAAACTCATCAGAGAACAATGGTGTGGTGTTGAACTGGCGGAGTAGTTTCCTGTGGGGAGGAAGAACATCAAAGTTAATTTCTCCCAGAGTATGGGGAATGCGTGGTGGGATGAGGGCGGCTGCAGTTTCCATATAATAGGCAATCTCTTCAGACTGCGTATCAAACAAGGGGGTATCCCTTGTTGCTTCGGTAGAGTTGCAGCTGAGCAGGAATAAAACAAGGGTGGACAGAAACAGTAGTCCTTTCATAGAAACTCCTGAGGGGAGAAAGAAGGGAGATCTTACGCCTTGTGTAACACACAGGCCATTCGTTTATTACATAAAATATAGTAAAAAATATTTGAAATATGTAAAATCTATGGTAGACTTGAGTTGGTAGTATATGAAGTGATGACTGTATAACAGAGTGAAGGAGTGTTTTATGAGACTGTGTAAAAAACTTAAACCACGTATGAAACATACTGTGCTTGTTTTGGCAAGTATCTTTATGTTGTCCATTGGTTCCATTGGGGCTCAGCCCGGTGGCGGAGATTTAGATTTGTCCGCCTTGTTGAGTATTGTTGTGGAAACCGGTACATTTCTTGAGCTTGATTTGGATCAAAGCCCAGTAACTATGACCTTAATTGACTCAGACAGGATTCGCTATTCCGGTGCTCGAAACTTAAGTGAACTCCTTGAGGTGTATGTGCCTGGGTTTCAATACATGATTAATAAGTGGAACGGTGTTGTCTGGGGCATGCGTGGTGTCACCAGTGATAGAAACGATAAAATTATTGTTTTGATCAATGGACGTAAGCAAAACCTTCAGCATTTTCATGGCTTTGCTACGGAGTATACCCTTGGACTTCTCGGTGATATAGATCGCGTAGAGGTACTTCGTGGTCCTGCAGGGTTGGTGTATGGTTCCGGTGCCATAGCCGGGGTTGTTAATATTGTAACAAAAACCCCTGAAGACTATGAAACTTTTGCCTCGGGTAGAGTTGAAATGAATGAGAAAAACGGCTTTTATGGAACTACCGTTGAAGGCGCCGTATTTAATCGATTTGAAGATGGAAGTGATTTGAGTGTGTATGTTGGTGCGCACGTAAGTGACGGGCATGGACAAAATAGCTCACGCATTTTTGGCTACCATGAAGATTATTTTGGTAGTGGTGAAGACGGAGTTCCTGCGGCGGGAAGTCCTTGGGCAACCGACGGGAATTATCTAGCCAGTGCTGAATACTCGTATCAACGGTTTAATTTCTATACTCGTTTGTCTCGTCAAATTACTCCTGTGGGCGAATATTTTCCCAAGGGGTATCCGGAAGAAGGCTACCACTGGGCAACTCTCCGTTCGCACCTTCGAGATAATATGATGGTGGGAGCTGACTATTCGTGGGATATCGGGGAAGATGAATTTAGCCTCGATGGGTCAATTATTGGAGCAACAAACACCCTTTATATTCGTGAGGGGGCCAACGCAGATGGTCTTTTACAGGCTGCAAGTGAACCGTTCTCTGTGGGTGAGCGTCGGTATGAAATTACTGCAAAGTATCTGATGCGTCGTGTGGAAGATTTGCAGGTTGCCTATGGTATCCAGTATGGTCACTATGACATCGGTGAAAACCTTGCTGGTCGATATGAGGATGGTTGGGGACTTGCAGAAGTTTCCTATGATAACTGGGCATTTTTTACTGAAGCCTACTACGATATTAATGAAGTGCTGAGTGCCGGTGCCGGTGCACGGTATGATAAGCATACTCGTACTGATGGTGTGTGGAGTCCTAAGGCTGCTCTTGTTGTGACCCCGAATGAGCGGGATGTATTTAAATTTATCGTACAGTCCAGTTCAAACAATGCCGATGCTCTTACATACGAGCCATCTCCTACGGCAGAGCCGGGCACATGGACCTATGAAGAAGGTATGTTTTCAGAGTGGAATCCTGATCGCGGTGCACAGGATATTTATCAGCGCGATGAAGATGATAACATTATGATAAATTCAGAGACCGGCGAAAAAATGACTAATTTAGGCAATATTCAAGCTCCAGTATCGTATGTTGACCCTGAATCGTCAGTGTCTTTTGAGATTGCGACCAATCACAGCCTAACTGATCGATTAAGTGTTGCAAGTTCCGCATCGTACAATATTTTGTCCGATCTCTTTATGTGGAACGGCGCACGGTTTCAGACAGAAAATGTCGGTGAATATGATGCCTTTGTATTGGAAGGTGAACTTGCCTATACCAGTGATCGATTAAATGCCGGTATCAATGGTGCTCTCATGATGCCCTTGAATGTTGATACTGCTTCCGTAGAATTTGAGCGTCCTTTTTTCGAACCTGTGTGGAACGAAAATCTCAATGCGTGGGTGCCAACCCCAGTTGAGGGAGAAGATAATATTGTGAGTGAGTCGTCAATGATGGCTGATCAAGTATCTGATGATGGAAGATATTTTAATAGTCTTCATACTGGGACCGTAAAGACCTATATTGATTGGAGTCCCATGGATTTCCTCACGCTTCATACCGATGCTCGTCTCTTCTTTGGATTATGGGGAAGAGAAGGTATTCAGGAGTCCTTTGAAGAGAGCGATGATGCAGAGTTTCTTGGCGTAGCAGATCCGTTCCGTCAGCCCATTGCAAAATGGAATACCTCTGCCCATTTTGATATTGGTGATGATATGGAGCTCGGTCTTTTTGTCTATGATATTTTGGGACAGGATGATAATATTCACTCTGTTCGGTGGCAACAGATGGCTGCTCCGCGACAAGCAGGACTTTTTACAACAGACCAACGAACCTTTGCTATTCAGTTGAAAAAGTTTTTCTAATCTCGGTTCTCCGAGCATAACCGAGGCTTCCTCCTAAGGGGGAAGCCTTTTTTTATGTGCGCCCGGCAGGGCGCATTCACTTGGTGGTGAAAGTCCACTATACACCCGACAGGGGGAAGTATTAGCTGAGCGGCAAGGTTGTCATCGTGAGGTGACTGCTGAAGGAAGTCGAAGGCAAAGCACTGGTCTGACGAACAGGAATCGTATATGAGGCTATCGTATCGGATGAGGAGGCATACATCTCTAAAGTCCAATACCTGTACGGAAGGTACGGTGGTATATACGGCAGACATAAGTGTGAAGGTGAATGCGCATTACCCGGGGAGATCTCATCATGTGCCACTGGCTACGGTCGTTGTGAAGCGATCGGATGCATGGAGAGAAGTCAGCCGAGGACATATTAGCCGTCCGACCAGCGGTTAAGGTCTGAACATTACAGTATGGAGCGAACCATTGACTGTGTATTTGATGATTGATGCAGAAGCCGGAAACGGGCTTACAGAGAAAGATATCCGACGGAATCGGAGACGAGTCCTGTGAGTGCATATACATCAGCATCGGTGAATGATAACTCGTTTCCTGACAGGGGAAATCTTCTCGAACAACTGGTCGATTCAATCAATATGCGAACCGCTTACGAGCGGGTTGTGAAGAATAAGGGGAGTGCCGGTATTGATGGCATGAAAGTGGATCAACTGCGTAACTACCTGAATATTCACTGGTCGCAAATCAAAGAAGAGTTGCTTGCTGGCACCTATCAACCGAAACCAGTTCGTCAGGTAGAGATACCGAAGAGCTCCGGCGGAATGCGCAAGCTTGGCATACCGACCGTGGTTGATCGCATGATTCAGCAGGCAATGCATCAGATTTTAAATCCGATCTTCGACCCCCTCTTTTCTGAAAACAGCTTTGGATTTCGTTCTGGCAGAAGTGCGCATGACGCAGTCCGGCAGGCGCAGAAATTCCAGCATGAAGGATATAGATGGGTTGTAGACTTGGATTTGAAACAGTTTTTCGACGAGGTGAATCATGACGTACTGATGTCGTTGATCGCCAAACGAGTAAAAGACAAAGGAATGCTTCGACTGATTCGGTCATTTCTCCGCTCCGGAGTTATGACTGGTGGTGTCGAATCTCAACGGATTAAAGGGACTCCACAGGGTGGTCCGCTCTCTCCGCTGCTTTCGAATATTCTGCTCAATGAATTTGATCGGGAACTGGAAAAGCGGGGGCATCGATTCTGTCGATATGCGGATGACTGCAATATCTACGTGAAAACCCGAAGGTCCGGTGAACGCGTTCTGAACTCGATAACCCGTTTTCTCGAAAAGCGTCTGAAGCTGATTGTAAATGAAGAGAAAAGTGCTGTTGCCCGACCGTGGCAGAGAACCTTTCTCGGGTTTTCATTTACGAATCACAAGCGGTGTGAAATCCGCATCGCTCCAAAATCAGTTTTGAAATTCGGAAAGAGTATGAAATCGGTATTTCGAACTGGAAAAGGGCGCAATCTGAAACGCTTCATTAAAGAAATTCTGAATCCGAAGCTCATCGGGTGGATCAACTACTATCGTCTTGCAGAGACCAAGGGGTATGCTGAAGGGTTGGATGGTTGGATCAGACGCCACTTGAGAAAGATTCTCTGGAGACAGTGGAAACGCCCGAGAACGAGGTTTCAGAAATTGATGAAAGCAGACATTGCGGAAGAGAGAGCAGTAGAATCTTCTTTCAATAAACGTGGTGCCTGGTTCAATGCGGGAGCGTCCCACATGAACGAAGCGTTTCGGAAGAAATTCTTTGATTATCTTGGTTTGGAATCGCTGCTCAGAAGAGTTCTTGCGGTCAGATGACAGTATTGTAGAGAACCGCCGTGGTACGTGAACCGTATGCCCGGTGGTGTGAGAGGGTAGAGGGAGTAATCCCTCACCCTACTCGATGCGTCTTGGTAGTGAAATGAGGGAAGGCATTGTTCTTCACATGCATCTATATCTTTTACAGCAAAGTTTTCTGCTTACCTCTTGTTAATGTGAAAACAAGACACAATAACATTTTGGGCTTGACAAACAAGCTAAATACAGGGGTCCTGTGAAAAAAATCACCAATTTGCTAAAAATCTGTTGTGAAATTTAGTGCATTAGTTATATTGGTTAGGAAGATGAATAACTTTTTGTATCCTCGAATGGATCGGAAAGTAGTGTTTTATATCCCTGATAGAGGAGGGTGATATGGCTACAGCCAAGAAAGAAGCGAAAACAGACGTTGCTGCTCAAATGGACAAGTTAGAGCGGCTTATTACAAAGGTACAGCAAGCGCAGAAAGAATTTGCCTCTTTTTCACAAGAGCAAGTTGATCGTATTTTCTTTGAAGCTGCCATGGCTGCGAATCATGAGCGTATTTCACTTGCTAAGGAGGCTGTGGAAGAAACCGGTATGGGTATTGTTGAAGATAAGGTGATTAAAAATCATTTTGCCTCTGAGATGGTCTACAACAAATTTCGAACCCTTAAGACATGTAATGAAATTGATCGTGATGAGTCTGCGGGGATTGTAAAAGTTGCTGAACCCCTTGGGGTGTTGGCTGGGGTTATCCCAACAACAAATCCAACATCCACAGCCATATTTAAGTCTTTAATAGCGCTGAAAACACGAAATGGGATTATCTTTTCTCCTCATCCCCGTGCAAAAAAATGTACTGTTCGTGCGGCAAAAATTGTTCTTGAGGCTGCCGTTAAAGCGGGTGCTCCCCGAGATATTATCGCATGGATAGAAGAGCCAAGCATTGAAGGGTCAAATTATCTTATGCAGCACTCTTCCATTGCGGCCATTCTTGCTACGGGTGGTCCTGGAATGGTACGAGCTGCCTACTCAAGCGGTAAGCCTGCCCTTGGTGTCGGTGCGGGTAATACCCCCGTCGTCATTGATGAGACAGCAGATATCAAAATGGCAGTAAGCTCCATTCTAATGAGTAAAACCTTTGATAATGGGGTGATCTGCGCGTCAGAGCAGGCTGTTATTGCTGAAAAATCAGTGTATAATTCTGTGCGTCAAGAATTTCTGACACAAGGTGCGTATGTCTTAAACGCGGATGAGCGAAAAAAAGTTGGCCAGACCTTGTTTAAGGATAATCGGATAAATGCAGAGGTTGTAGGCCAAAGTGCTGCCAAAATTGCACGTCTTGCCGGTATTACTGTGCCTGAAGAAACAAAGGTGCTTATTGCAGAAGTTGAAAAGACTGAATCGGCTGAAGTTTTTGCTCATGAGAAGCTATCTCCTGTCTTGGCAATGTATTCTGCAACGGATTATACCGATGCTTTTGAAAAAGCACATCGCCTTATTGAATTGGGTGGGTTAGGACATACCAGTGTTCTTTATACCTCTGATAAAAACAGCATGAGAATCAATCAGTATGGCTCTCTTATGAAAACGGGTAGAACCTTAATTAACACTCCCGCGAGTCACGGGGCAATTGGAGACATTTATAACTTCAATTTAGCGCCTTCGCTCACCCTTGGGTGTGGAAGCTGGGGGGGCAACTCTATCAGTGATAATGTTGGCCCAAAACACTTAATAAATGTTAAAACCGTTGCCATAAGGAAGGAAAATATGCTGTGGTTTCAAGTGCCAAATAAGGTTTATTTCAAACGTGGTGCTCTAGGAGTGGCCTTGGAAGATCTGGCTGAAAAGAAAAAGGCCTTTGTTGTTACCGATCGATTCCTCCATGAAAACGGGTATTGTGAATCTCTCTTGAAGAAACTTCGTCGTCTTGATATTACCTATGAGGTATATAGTGATGTAGCCCCTGACCCCACCTTGGCCACAGCAATGGATGGTGCAAGTAAGTTAAAGGCCTTCGATGCAGATCTTATTATTGCCATTGGCGGTGGGTCTCCCATGGATGCTGCTAAGATTATGTGGCTTCTCTATGAACATCCTGAAATTGATTTTAAAGATCTTGCCATGCGTTTTATGGATATTCGTAAACGGGTGTACAAATTTCCTAAACTTGGTGGTAAAGCTGAGTTTGTTGCTATCCCAACCACCAGTGGTACTGGGTCTGAAGTGACTCCCTTTGCGGTTATTACTGATGAAAAAACCGGGCAGAAATACCCCATTGCAGACTATGAACTTACTCCTAACATGGCCATTGTTGATGCGGATCTTGCAAAGGATATGCCTGCTTCTCTTACGGCATTCTCTGGTATTGATGCCTTAACACATGCTTTGGAGGCTTATGTAAGCACTCTGGCAACGGAGTTTACATCTCCCTTGGCTCTTGAAGCAATTCGCTTGCTTTTTGAATATCTGCCCCGTTCATACAAAAATGGTGGGGAAGATATGGAGGCTCGCGAGAAGGTTCACCATGCATCTAACATGGCAGGTATGGCCTTTGCCAATGCGTTCCTTGGTATTTGTCACTCCATGGCGCATAAAATGGGTGCAAAATTTCATTTGCCCCACGGCTTAGCCAATGCCTTGCTGATTAATGATGTTATCCGTTTTAATGCTACTGATGCCCCGCGTAAAATGGGAACCTTCTCTCAGTATAAAAATCCAGAAGCAAAAGCTCGATATGCACGTATTGCTCGGTATATTGGCTTAAGTGGAGCGGATGATGCGGCCTTAGTGGAAGCGTTAATTGGAAAAATTACAGAGCTGAAACAGCAGTTGGATATTCCTCTTACAATTAAAGAGGCAAAGGTTGACCGAGATGCCTTTTACGCTGCCTTAGAGACCTTGAGTGAAGACGCCTTTGATGATCAGTGTACCGGAGCCAACCCCCGGTATCCATTGATGAGCGAATTGCGTGATATTTATAGCGCTGCCTACGAAGGAGTTAAGTAGAAGTATTCTTGTTGTAGAACACCTCCTCTTCGCGGAGGAGGTGTTTTTTTACCTGGATTGTTTGACATATCTAACAACGTGTTGTATTTTTCTTTTTTTGAGCGAGGTACCAATGCTAAAAGCACTGATGATAAATGAAGAAGAGCTGCGGAATACTTATTCAGGATTTACCGTAGGGCACTGGACCGAACGAGTCGATGTCCGTGATTTTATCCAGAAAAATTATACAGAATATCGGGGTGATGCTTCGTTTTTGACCTCCCCAACGCCTCAGACTGTCGCCTTGTGGGATCAGGTTCTTTCTCTTCTTAGTGAAGAAAGTCAAAAAGGAGGCACTCTTTCAATTGATACGAAAACCGTTGCGGGGGTTGATGCGTTTCCCGCCGGATATATCGATCGAGACAAAGAAGTTATTGTGGGGCTACAAACTGATGAACCCCTCAAACGTGCTATTATGCCTCAAGGAGGAGTTCGTACGGTTGCAAAAGCATGTAAATCATATGGATATGAACTTGATCCTGATGTGGAGAAAACCTTTAGTGCGTATCGTAAAACCCATAATGATGGGGTGTTTTCAGCGTATACCCAAGAGATTCGGGATGCACGCCGAGCTGGTATTATTACCGGGTTGCCTGACGGCTACAGTCGTGGACGCATTATTGGTGATTATCGCCGGGTTGCTTTATATGGTGTTGATCGTCTTATTCAAGATAAGCGTGAGCAAAAAAGTTCTGTAAAAACAGCGGTGATTACGGAAGATACGATTCGTGCACGGGAAGAGCTGGACAGTCAGATTAGTTCCCTGAAAAAATTGATTACCATGGCCGAGTACTATGGATTTGATATTTCACGACCAGCACAGAGTGCACAAGAGGCTGTACAGTGGACCTATTTTGCCTATCTTGCTGCGGTGAAAGAACAGGATGGGGCCGCCATGAGTCTTGGGCGTGTTTCTGCATTCTTAGATATCTATTTTGAACGTGATATGGCAGCAGGCATCTTAACAGAAGAGGCTGCTCAAGAGATTATCGATCATTTTGTTATGAAGTTGCGCATGGTTCGCTTTCTCCGAACACCGGACTATAACGAGCTTTTTTCCGGAGATCCGACGTGGGTAACTGAATGTGTTGGGGGTATGGGGGTGGATGGTCGTTCCTTAGTGACGAAGACAACCTTCCGTGTGCTTCATACGCTCTATAATCTTGGTCCTGCGCCGGAGCCGAACCTTACTGTACTGTGGTCTCCCAATCTTCCTGAAGCGTTTAAGCGGTTTTCTGCCCGTGTTTCCATTGATACCAGTTCCATTCAATATGAGAATGATGAGTTAATGCGACCGTATTGGGGAGATGATTACAGTATTGCCTGTTGTGTTTCTGCTATGAAGACAGGTAAGCAAATGCAGTTTTTTGGCGCACGTTGTAATTTGGCAAAGGCCTTGCTGTATTCCATTAACGGTGGGCGTGATGAGCTGAGCGGAGTGCAGGTTGGCCCTAAATTTGAAGCTATCCAGTCGGAATACTTGTCGTACGACGAGGTTGTTGAGAAGTTTGACTATTTCCTTGGATGGATTAGTAATCTCTATGTGAATGCCTTGAATATAATTCACTACATGCATGATAAGTATAATTACGAGTCCCTGCAAATGGCCCTTCACGACAAAGATGTTACTCGTACCATGGCCTGTGGCGTAGCAGGACTTTCTGTTGTTGCCGATGCACTCTCGGCAATAAAGTATGCTAAGGTTCGCACGATTCGAGACGAAGCAGGATATGTTATCGATTATGAGATTGAAGGAGACTACCCTAAATTTGGTAATAATGATGATCGGGTAGATACCATAGCCTCAGATCTCGTAGAGCTTTTTATGGATAATATAAAAAAGAACAAAACCTACCGTGATTCATATCCTACCATGTCTATTCTTACCATTACCTCTAATGTGGTATATGGTAAAAAGACGGGAAATACACCCGATGGCAGAAAAGAGGGCGAGCCCTTTGCTCCGGGAGCAAACCCCATGCATGGACGTGATGAAAAGGGAGCGGTGGCTTCTATGGCATCGGTGGCAAAGCTTCCGTATGAATATGCACAAGATGGTATTTCCTACACCTTCTCCATTGAGCCGCAGTCATTGGGTATGGATGCTCAGCAGCGGGAAGAGAATTTGGTTTCCCTTCTTGATGGGTATGTTATACAAAATGGACACCATATCAATATCAATGTTATTGATCGGGATATGTTGTACGATGCCATGGAGCATCCAGAGAAATATCCACAGCTAACCATTCGTGTATCTGGCTATGCGGTAAATTTTATCAAGCTTACACGAGAACAGCAGCTTGATGTTATTAACAGAACGTTCCACAGTAACATGTGAGTACCGTAACAGGTACGGATTAAGGCAGGCTGGATTCCGGTCTGCCTGTTGGTGAGGAATTATGGAATTAGCAATACACTCTTTTGAGACCATGGGAACTGTAGACGGTCCGGGGCTTCGTACGGTCGTGTTTTTACAGGGATGTCATTTGCGATGTGTGTATTGCCATAATCGTGATATGTGGCAGATGGAGAAGGGGGGCGTTCTTGCAAAAGTGTTGTGGATGAGATAAAAGCGTATCGCCCCTTTTACGACTCCTCCGGTGGCGGTATTACTGTGAGTGGCGGAGAGCCTTTATGTCAAGCTTCGGCTGTGGCAGAGCTTTTTCGTCTGTGCAAAAAAGAGGGTATTCATACAGTTATTGATACTTCAGGGGCTGTTAAACTCACTCACTCCGTAAAGACGGTGTTGCAATATAGCAACCTTGTTATTCTTGATGTAAAGCATATCCGTTCCGCAGCACATCATGCGATTACTGGTATGGGTAATGAGAAAACCCTTGCCTTTGCTCGCTATCTTGAGGAGGTGGGTATTCCCTTTTGGGTGCGTTATGTCGTCGTTCCGGGATACTCAGATGCAGAAGAGGATGCAGTGCTCTTGGCTGATTTTCTTGCTCCTTTTACCAGTCTTGAACAAGTCTATTTACTTCCCTATCACTCCTTGGGTGAACATAAATGGAAAAGTATGGGGGTTACATCACCCCTGCACGGGGTAGCTCCTCCTTCGCAGGATTGTATGGGCCGATTGAAAGAGTGTATGATTTCACGCGGGATCTCTTCGGTTTCTTGTAAGACCTAGGACCTTGCTTTTTTCTGTGTTCATAGATGGGATGGCGTGTCTTTTTCGTGGGAAATCTTCAGGTGAGAAATGAGGCTTTCAGCATCGGCATATGTTTCTACTGCTTCTTGATTTTCTTTTTGTGCAAAAATTCTTGCTATACGAGCGAGGGTTTTAAGATGTTGTTGCGCATCACCGTAAAATGGGTTTAAGACGATGATCAGAAGCCGTACTTTTTTGTCGATGGGAGTAAGTGTTTCTGACTTTTCTTGATGAAACAAAAAGACACGGGGGGTTGTCACTGTGCAGGTATGCGCATGGAGTAGTACGATCCCTGGTGATATTTCTACAGGGTACGCTTCTGCACATGACATAAGAAGGCCGAATAGCTCCATGCTGTCTTCTTTTGAAGGTGAAATGTTTTCGGCAAGTGCGGTGAGAACTTGGGGCAAGGGAGTCCCTGTTGGTTCTTGAATCGGTTCAAAGAACGGGGGTGGTTCCGTGGTGTTTTCTGAGGTATCTCCAAATGGGAGAGGGGTCAAGGGGGTATAGAGGAGGAGCATGTTTGTATGAGGGAATTTCTCGGTTATTATCTCAGGAAATCGGTCTACTGCGGGCGACCAAAGAAGCCCACGATGCCGTTCAAGAGCGGTGAGTATTGTATCTTCATGGGTAAGATGGTTTAGAATACTCTGTTTAATACTACTCCAATTACGGTGTGTGTGAATTGTTGTTTTTACCGCAGTTCCCAGAATATCTTCTATTTCATCATAAAAAGGGTGTTCTTTTGAGGCAACGGTGTAAACTTCCATGGATACTCCAATCTGCTGGGAGAGATTTTTTGTTTCCATGAGGATAAGGGTACGATCGGGTCGTTCTTCAGTTAAGGGGGGAAAGAGCAGAAAGAGGCGTTTTGTTGTAGAGAGGGGACGAACTATACGGGCAAACATAAGGCGGGTTGGACAGGTATCCACGAGAGATCCTGATATGGAGCCGAAAATTCGTGATGAAAGCCGGTGTTCTTCAGACCATCCAGAAATAACTAAGCTTGCCCTAATTTCCCGTGCGGCAAGGGTTATACCGTCTACGGGGTTTTGGGTAAGGCGCATCTCCGGGTGAAGATGATGCTCTGCTCCGGCTGCGTGGTTCATACAGTATGCAAGAAGCGATTCACCACGGCTAACCGCTTCATCTGAGCTTCCGTCGTCAGTAACCACAGAAAGAGGATGTACCTCGTACGTGCTTTCCTTATGGCGATAAAGAAAAGCAAGGTCGAGTAAGTGAGATGCGGATGATGTGTGCGTGACAGGAAGTAAAACCCGTTCTTCCTTCGGTGGTGTAGCTTTTCCAGTATCAAGAGAAAGGGCATAGGTACGCCCGGCTCGTTCAACAAAAAAAGACCCCAGGGGACAGGTGACAAGTATCATTGCCATGGTTCCGTTTAAAACGGTTGAGTCAAAAATTCCTAGTTCAAAGCCAACCATTGCAGCGGCAAGTGTCGCTGCAGCTTGGGGAACACTGAGGCCGAACATGAGAGGTATTGCCGCTGGAGGGTATGAAAAAATGGTTCCTGCCACAAGACTTGCAAGGAACTTTGATACAATTACCGTGAGGGTCATCGCTGCAGCTACGGTCATACTTGTGGTATCTCCAAAGAGTACGGCCGGACTGATGAGCATTCCCGAGGAAAGCAGAAAGAAGGGGATAAAGAGAGTGTTTCCAGCAAATTCAATCTTATTCATCAATACACTCTGCTCTGGAATAAGACGACTGAAAGCGATGCCACAGAAAAAAGCACCAATAATAGGTTCAAGTCGGGCCCAATATGACAGATAAGAAAAGCCGCAGGTGAGAGTAAACACAAAAAGAAATTGCATATTTCCTTCTTCTGATACTGTGCGAAAAAAGCGTCGTGTCAGAAATGGTATGAGTAGTAAAATGGCTGAAGAGAGGATGAGAAGGCCACCAAAGATGGTAATCCAGAAAAATACCCCGGGGGTTGAACCACGTGCCGTGTCGGCAATAATGGCCAATACAATTAGGGCAAGAGTATCGGTAATTACCGTT
This sequence comes from Chitinivibrio alkaliphilus ACht1, assembly GCF_000474745.1. Taxonomy (NCBI): domain Bacteria; kingdom Pseudomonadati; phylum Fibrobacterota; class Chitinivibrionia; order Chitinivibrionales; family Chitinivibrionaceae; genus Chitinivibrio; species Chitinivibrio alkaliphilus. The sequence continues at coordinate 27,497 of NZ_ASJR01000024.1, forward strand.
GCTCCTACGGTAATAGAGACAGGCTCACTTCGTGCGATACCGAGGCGTGTAGCTATGGGGTAGGCAATAAGCGTGTGGGAGGCGAACATGCTTGCAATAAGTATGGATGCTCCCAAGGAGTAGTCAAAAAAGGTGTAGATAATAACGGTGCCGCCTATTTGCGGGATAGCAAAGGTGGTCAGTCCGAATATGCCGCTACGATGTCCATTTTTTTTAAACTGGAAATGATCAATTTCTAAGCCTGCCAAAAACATTATGTAGATTTTTCCAATGTCGCCATAGAGTTGTACCGCATCTCCTCGTTCAAGAAGGTGAATTCCGTTTGGGCCTAAGATGGCACCAAAGCCGAGAAGGAGTACTAATTCTGGGATACGTATTCGCCGTGCAAGTATTGGTGATATAAGGATGAGTGCCATGGTAAGGGTAAATTCTGCCAAGGGATGCTGAACAAGCATGGAAACCTCGAATGAAAAGCTCTACATACGGTATTATGAAACAAGAGTATACCTTGTATTAGCACGAATTGCAACACCTTTTTCCACTGCAAAAATAATGATAAAGAGGTTATTATATTCACGTATAACAATAAAGAGTGCGGCATTTCACCGTTTCGCTTTCACGGGGGGATATCGTAATTTATTTTAGGTGTAATCTAAAACTATATAAAGGATGTTTTTCCTATGGAACTTCGTTTGCAAGACATTGCAAAACAGTTGGAGGCTCTTGAAGATACCATTATTTTTCGGTGTATTGATCGTGCTCAGTATGCCCAAAACCGTGCTGTCTATGAAGAAGGACGTTTCGATTTTCGCTGGAGCAATGAAGATTCTCTTCTTACGTATAAGCATCGCTTTTCAGAGGAAACAGATGCTGTTTTGGGACGGTTTCGAGTGCCTGAAGAGCGCCCCTTTTTCTCCGAGCTTCCCGAACCGGCAGAGTCCCTCAAGGATACCACCGATGTGGGCCTGTATATTGAAGACTACAATAGCATAAATGTTACAAAAAAAATACGCCAAGCCTATCTCGATGATTTTGTGTTTACAGGCCTTTCCAAGAAAGATGACGGTGAGTACGGTACAACCGTTGAGCTGGATATTTTCTGTCTGCAGGCTCTCTCCCGCCGTATCCACTTTGGCGCTTTCTTTGTTGCGGAAGCGAAGTATCAAGCAGATCCTGAAGTGTATGATGCTCTTATTATGGCAAAGGATCGTACAGGGCTGTGGGAACATCTGACACGCCAGTCCGTGGAGAATGCTATTCTACAGAGAGTAGAGGAGAAGGTACAAAAGATACAAGAGGTTTCAAAGCCTGACGTTCGTGTTCGAATTGCTCCACAAGTACTGACTGCATTTTACAAAAACCACATTATTCCTCTTACCAAAGAAGGGGAAGTACAGTACTTATTGAATCGGGTGAGATAAGCCGCTTGAAAGAAGTTCTGATGCAGCTTCTTGGGTGGTAATATGTCGTCCCTCGGTATGTTTAATATCTTCACGATACGAAACAACTTCCTGCATAAACACAAGTAGTTTTTTTGCCAGGGTGGCAGACTTTTTATCTAGACGTACTCCCCAGAGACGAGGATTACCGCTTTTTTCGCCGATACGAACGACAATTCCTGAGAAGAATATTCCTTCCTGTCCCAAGGAAATACTGAGAGATACTT
>NZ_ASJR01000025.1 GCF_000474745.1 Chitinivibrio alkaliphilus ACht1
GGTGTTTAGAAATATGTGAAATTGTCTCATTTCTATTGACACGTACCGCGAGGCGGGGTTTGAAGGCAAAATGGTGTTCTCGTGGACCCACGAGGCGGGGTCAGAGCGTAAAACTGGTGCCTCGTCTTGCGACGAGAGGGGGTCAGAGCGGAAAATTACTGCCTCGTCGCGCAACGAGGCAGAGGTGACACGTCTTTTTCCTTACTCTCGCAGGAAAATTTCATGGACATTGTGGAAAAGATTTTCTCCTCGTCCAAGGTGGGGCGTGATATGAACATTTTTAAATCTGTTTTGCGCACCGATAATCACTTCCTTCACAGGCAGATAAATGGAGAGTGCCTTATCCTGTTCAATATATTGCCACTCTTCATAGAGCTCACGCCGTCGGTCCTCATCCATTTCAGCAGCTGCTTCTTCAAAAATCTCAATGATACGCTCTTCCCATGGTTCATAGGTTTTGGGTATGGTATCACCGGCACTGTCTAGACGCAGGGGGTTGATAATATAGCGGCGACTATTTGCCATGTAGGTTGCGCGGCCAAAGTGGGGGTCTTCCGTCACGCTGAGAGAGTAGGAAATGGCATCCCAATTATAGGTTTGCTCTGTCCGTTCAATCAGACTGTTAAATTCTGTAAGATCCGTGGTCATGCGAATGCCCCGGCGTTCCATATCTTTACGAATCAGCCCAGCCACATTTTCAATCAGCTCCACCCCTGCTGTGGCAGAAAAGGAGAATGAGACCCGATTGCCCAAGGTGTCTTGCAAAAACCCGTCGCCATTTTTATCCTTCAGCCCCACATGGGCAAAGAGTGAATCTGCCCGTTCGGGGTCGTAGTCATAGAGCGGTGCATCGGGGGCATAATAGTGAGGGTTTCGTTTACCAATAACCCCCATGGGCTTTTCTGCAAGGCCGTTGTAGACAATATCAATAATATCTGCATAGTTAATGGAGTGGGCCACGGCACGGCGAAAGTCCGCAGATCGAAAGAGGGCTTGTTTTTCCGGTGGAATAAAATATGCCCCCTCCGCATCTTTTTGATTATTTTGGTTAAAGCGCATAAAGCGATTGTACCAGCGTGGGCCCACCCGATATACAGAGTAGTCACTTCGGTGTTGTCCCCGGCGCAGGCTTGGATACTGCATGCCCGTGAGGGCGATGTGGTCCAGCTCACCCCGTTGAAACTGCATAAGTTGGAGATTTTCTTCCTGGATAATGCGAAACATAACACCGTCCAGATAGGGGAGGGAATTGCCCGCCGCATCTTTTTGCCAGTAGTTGGGGTTTCGGCGCAGGGTGATACGTTGTCCTAAGTCTACCGACTCAAGTATGAAGGGGCCCGTGCCCACCACGCGGGACGGGTCGGAGCCTGCAGAAAGATAGGACCGCAGGGTGCCCGCTCTGGCTTCATCGGCGTATTGGTGTTTGGGGAGTATGGGGGTTCCTGCGATGGTAAGGAAGGGGGCAAAGGGAGCAGGAAGGGTGAACTCGACCGTAAAAGAGTCTACCGCTTCAACCGCAATGGGCTCTCCTCCAACCCGAAAGGTAATATTCTGAGGGGAGTTGAGATTCTCATTATAAATGACTTCTTCAAAGGTGAAAACAACGTCATGGGCGGTGAGCTGAACTGAGTCGGAAAAATAGACATCCTCCCGAAGGTGAAATGTCCAGGAGAGGCCATCGTTGCAGACATCCCATGAACGGGCAAGATGGGGTTTTCGCTCAAGGGTTGTTGGGTCTGTGCGCAATAGACCCTCGTAGATATAGCCCATGACCGTCAGGGCGTAGCCTGAGTTTGAAAGGGCGGGGCAAAATCCGTCGGGGTTGGCACTGAGGGGAAGACGAAGGGTGCCGCCGTAGGTACCGATTTCTGGTTCAAAGGCGGCTGCCAGAGAGTCAAGGTTGGGTATTTCCTGTAGAACAATGCTATCTTCCACAGGGTCTCTCTGTTGCTCTTCCTGGGGGGCACATGCCGCAATAATTATGCTGATAAGTAGTAAGAGTTGTTTCATATAACCTCTCATAACGTATATTTATCATTCGTACAGTATACATTATGTTCGCCCCCCGAAGCAGGGCTTTTTCTCTCTTCACGGAGCTATTGAATGAGAGAAGATGCGTAAAAGGAGTATGTATGGGCATCTTGGATATTGATTACCAGCTGTTTCGTTTCTTTAATCGTACTGTGGCACATCCCTTTCTGGATTGGTTTATGCCTCGCATATCAAGTTCCACGGTGCTTCTTACAATACTTTTTGGGGGCTTTGCCCTCTATATCGTATGGAAACGGGGACGTCGCATTGCCTGGATCCATGTCCTGTGTGGAATACTCCTCTTTGCAGCCACAGATCTGTTTACCTTTCGGGTATTAAAGGCGCATATACCGCGTAATCGCCCTGCGAATAGTGCGTATTTTGATAACACGGGGCAGCATCTTTTTCTCAGTGATTCCTTCTTTCGCAGAGGAACCATGGGAGGCGCCTCCTTTCCCTCAAACCACGCGTCAAACACCTTTGGTCAAGCGGTTTTTTGGGCCCTGCTCTATCCCAAGGCTGCCCTCTATCTCTATGGTTTTGCCGTGGTGGTGGCATGGTCGCGCATCTATCTCGGTGCGCATTACCCCCTCGATGTTTCCGTGGGGGCCTTGGTGGGGGCCGTGTGGGGAATGGGGGTGTATTTACTTTACGGCTTTGGGCGGTATAAAAAACAGAACCGATCGTCGTAGTCACGACAAAGCCTTTGTGCAAGAGGTGTAAAAAATGAAGAATGAAAATTTAAAAAAGATGGAGTGTCCATGAAGGGGTTTTCAGGAGTTGAACTAGGTCTTGATATCGGGTCAACCACGGTGAAGGGGGTTGTTCTGGATACACAGAATGATGTTCTCTGGAAAGAGTACCTTCGTCATAATGGACACCAGGCAGAGGCGGTGCATACGCTTCTTACGGCGGTGAGCAAGCGTTTTGCCCATACACCGATTCGTATTGCCGTTACGGGAAGTGGCGCACGAAGTCTTGCGCCGGTCATTGATGCAGATTTTATCCAAGAGGTAAATGCCGTAACCTTAGCCGTGGAAACCCTGTATCCGCAGGCAGGGTCTGTGGTTGAGCTTGGAGGACAGGATGCCAAGGTGATTATCTGGCGCGGTGGTTCCGGTGAGAGTAGGGGGGCAACCCTGACCTACATGAATGATAAATGTGCCGGCGGGACGGGTTCGACCATTGATAAAATTATTGGAAAGATTGGTCTTACTCACGAAGAAGCCGCCGCTGTGAAAGATCTTGCCATTACCCCGCATAAAATATCTGCAAAATGTGGCGTCTTTGCAGAAACCGATGTGGTGGGCCTTTTGAAGGCGGGGGTTAATAAGGAAGAAATATTCTACTCCCTCTGTCATGCCATGGTGAATCAGAACTTGGAAGTGCTTGTGCGGGGCAATATTTTGCGAGATACGGTGCTGCTCTTGGGAGGCCCCAATCGCTTTATTTCTGCCTTGCCCGGAGTGTGGCGAAAAAATATTCAGGCCGCGTGGGAGATTCAGGGGTATCAGCCTCGTGAACGCTCCCTGGAGAAGACGGTGATTGTTCCCGATGATGCTGAGTATTTTGCTGCCATGGGGGCGGTGTTTTTTAATCGAAGCCGTCCTGAGCACAAGGAGGAGTCGCACTTTTCCTTTGCTGCCCTTACGGAACATATCAAGGAGCTTTCTCGGGGGGGGACCGCCGTACATGCGGGGCCCTTAATCTCTTCACAGGAAGAGCTGGAGGAGTTTTCCCGGGCGTACACCTTGCGGGATATTGAATCGCCTCGCTATCAGTCGGGAGAGCGTGTCTCTGTGTATGTGGGGATTGACGGTGGTTCCACAAGTACCAAGGCGGTACTGCTGGATCAGGAAGGAACGCCCATATATCGACAGTATTATCTCTCAACGGGAAATCCCATTGACGATGTCTCCCACATCTTTGCTCATATCGCCACATGGGAGCGGGAGCAAGAAATCGACCTCCATATTTGTTCCGTCGGAGTTACGGGATATGCCTCTGATATTATTCGGGCTGCCTTTGAGGTGGATGTGGCCGTGGTTGAAACGGTGGCACATATGAAATCGGCCAATAAACTCTTTGGAGAGGTTGATGTTATTTGTGATGTGGGGGGACAGGATATTAAGGTGCTCTTTATGAAACAGGGACGGGTGGTTGATTTTAAACTGAATACCCAATGCTCTGCGGGAAACGGATATTTTCTACAAGGCATGGCCGAGCAGTTTAATATACCCGTTGAAGAGTATGCTGATTACGCCTTTCGCGCCACCGATGCTCCCGAATTTAACTACGGCTGTGCGGTTTTTCTGGAGCAGGATAAGGTTAATTTCCAACAGGCAGGATGGTCAAAGGAAGAGATGATGGCCGGTCTCGCCTTGGTATTACCGCAAAATATTTGGAATCACGTGGTGCAAGAGCCTAATCTTGAAAAATTTGGTACCCGGTTTGTATTGCAAGGGGGCACTCAGAAAAACCTTGCCGCCTTAAAAGCACAGGTCGATTATATTACAGGACAGGTTCCGCAAGCGGAGGTCCATGTGCACCCCTATGCAGATATTGGCGGGGCAATTGGTGCGGGCCTTGAAGCCATCGAGCAGGGGCATACCACAAGCACCTTCATTGGTCTTGAAAATGCCGCATCCGTACAGTACACCACAACCAACGATACCAGCACGGTCTGTCCGCTCTGCGTAAATCGCTGCCGTCGTACCTTTATCGATATTACCTCTGGGGGCGAGCGCCAGGTTCGGTTTATTTCGGGAAATCTCTGTGAGCGAGGTGCAGAAGAGGCTCAAAAAGCCCCCACTTCTCGGGAGCGGCAGCCTGAAGCGGCCCTTAATTTAGTTGAGTATGCTGCCCGCTCTGTTTTTGCTGAGTATGCCTATACTCCACTGCCCGCAGCAGGGCAGGAGCATCACCGAAGCACCTATTACCCCAGCGATGCTCTACATGATATCAAGGAGAAATCAAAGAAATTCATCCGCAGCAGCGAAGCGGCTCAGGCAAAACGGGCCGCCATGACCGTGGCCATTCCCCGGTTGCTCAATATGTATTATTACACCCCATTTTTCAGCACCTATTTGCGTGCCCTCGGGGTGGGGTCCGTCGTGTATAGTGACTATACGTCGGATACCTTGTGGAAGGCCGGAAATAAGTGGGGGGCCATTGATCCCTGTTTTCCGGCAAAGGTTGCGCCGGCTCATATCTATAATATCATTACGAAAAAGAAGGCTGATGCGATCCTCTTTCCCATTCTTACCCATTTGGAGACCCCCCTGTCAGAGACCCTGGGAAATACCTCCTGTGCAATTCAAATGGGCACGCCGGAGGTAGTTGAGGCGGTGTTTACCCGTGAGCGGGATTTCTTTGCTGAGCATAATGTACGCTTTTGGGATCCCGTGCTCAATATGGATCGCCCTGTTGAAATAGAGGGCGCGCTCTACGACTATTTTGCCGATCTCCTGGATATTAGTCGAGATGAAAATGCCTGGGCAGTTCAGCAGGGACAACAGGCGCAACAGGCATATCTTACGGATTTGCGCGAGCGCTTTATTGCATCAATGAATGAACGAATTGAAACAGATCGGGTTGGGGTGCTTCTGATTGGACATCCCTACCATAATGATCCGGGGATTCACCATGATATTCCCGTGGAACTTGCAAAAAAGGGATATCCCGTCTATACCATAGAGTCTCTTCCGGTTTCGGAGGAGTTTCTCCACCCCCTTTTCGGAACAGAGTCGGACCCCTATTCCATACGAAATATTTGGCAGCGTAATTTTAACCGTAATACCAATCATAAGGTGTGGGCTGCCATGGTGGCTGCACGGCATCCCAATCTTGCCGTGGTTGATCTCAGTAGCTTTAAATGCGGGCATGATGCGCCCACCTACTCCTACATTGATGAGTTGTTGGATGTATCAAAAACACCGCATTTCACCTTTCATGATATTGATCAAAACCGTCCGGGCGCGACCTTTCGTATACGGATTGAAACGGTGGACTACTTTTTACAGAAATATGAACGATGGTTACAAAAAGAGGTTGCATCTCAATGAAAATCACAGAGCCGAAAATTCGGATGCCGCACCAATGGGATGGGCTGAAAAACCCTCTCTGGCATAAGAAAGATAGAAAAAAAGTTACTATTTTATACAATATGATAGAGCGGAGGAAGTCCTATTTTCTTCGGGCATACTTTGAACGTGAAGGCTATGCCTATCGGGATATGGGGGATCATGTATTCCGTGATCTTCAGCTGGGACGAAAATGGGGAACTCGCATGCAGTGTAACCCTATGTACTTTACCTCTGGAGCAATTGTTCGCTCTCTCTTACAGATAGAAAAAGAGACGGGGCTCTCAAAAAAAGAGATTGTTGAACAGTACGTCTTTCTATGCGGTGGTGGACAGTGTGGGCCCTGCCGATACGGCATGTATCCCAAGGAGTATCTCAAGGCGGTGAATGCTGCGGGATTTCACGGGTTTCGTCTTCTCATCTTCAACTCAGATATTATTCAGGATCCGCCGGTTCCCAAGGAGGCGGCCTTTCCCTTTGATGTAAATTTTAAGATCAATTTTGCCATGTCCTTTGTCTTGGCAGATATGATGCATATTGCCGAGTGCGCCCTTCGACCCTATGTTGATGACAAGGATGCCCTTATGAAGATTCTTGGCGAGTGCGAAGAGATCATTCTCCGGGCATTTACGAAAAAAGCGTGGCTTCTGACTCTGCCTGGAGCTCTGCGCCGGGTAAGTAAGAAGCTTGCTGCGGTGCCCCGTAAAGATCTGGCTTTGCCGAAAATTTTCATTACGGGAGAAGTCTTTGCCAATATGGCGCATAACGATGGAAATTACAACTTACGTCGGTTTATCATGGATGAAGGAGCGGAGGTTCTTCCGGCCATCTTTTCTCAGCGCGGGCTCTACGAAAGTTGGCGAAGAATTCAGGAGGCAAAGCAGAAAATACGCTACGCAACCTCAAAAAAAGAGCGGCGGTACTGGAAAATATACGCCTTTCGCCAGGGGCTTAGTTATCGCTTGGTCTACCTCTTTTTTAAATACGCAGAATTTTTCTTTTCGCCCTCACGCTTTGGCGGGTCGGCAGATTTGCATCATATTGACTACATTGCCCGTTTGGGGCATGACTATTACCACACCCTTATTTTTGGAGGAGAGGGTAATCTTGAGATTGGTGAAGCAGTACATTATCATGACTCTGTAGATGGCTTTATTTCCGTAAAACCCTTTGCGTGTATGCCCTCTTCGGGGGTTTCCGACGGTGTCCAGGCAAAAATTATCTCCCTCTACCCCCATTTAAATTTTCTCTCCATTGAGACCAGCGGTGATAATCAGATTAATATCTTGAACCGGGTTTCCATGCTGATTCATAAGGCACGGGAGAAAATGAAGGAGCGTCAAAATGGACAAAAATAAGCGAGCAGCCCTGCTGGAGAATCTTATTATGCGGGCAAAAGAGGAAGATCTCTCCGAAGGCGGTGATATTACCTCACAGGCAATTTTTTCTTCAAACCACACCTCCCGTGCCGTGATAAAAGCAAAAGAGGCGGGGGTGGTTTCGGGGATACACCTGATTACCCCGGTCTTTCATGCCTTTTCGTCTTCCCTTTCTGTAGAGCTCTGTGTCTCCGACGGTAGTCGGGTTGCGCCTCAAACTCCCCTTGCCTATGTGACAGGAGAAACCATCGCAATTCTCTCCGCAGAACGTCTTGTCTTGAACCTGCTGCAGCGTTTCAGTGGTATTGCCACGGTTACACGCCGGATGGTGGATTGCTTAGGGGATTGCCGGACGCGTATTCTTGACACACGCAAGACAACGCCAACGCTTCGATTTTTGGAAAAAGAAGCCGTGCTCCACGGAGGTGGGGTGAATCATCGTTTTGGGCTCTATGATATGATTATGGCAAAGGATACGCACGTTCGTGCAGCAGGTGGGCCTGATAAGGCGGTGGCAGCGGCGCGTGCGTGGCTATCACAGGCAGAGTCGTCGGTGAAAATAGAAGTTGAGGTGGAGTGTCTGGATGATTTTCAGCGAGCCCTGTCGGCTGGTCCCGATATTATTATGCTTGACAATATGTCCTGTGAAGATATGGCTCAAGCGGTGCATATACGTGATAAGACCGCTCCGTCAGTGCTGCTTGAAGCAAGTGGAAATGTCACGGAAGAGCGCATTGGCCCTATTTCACAGACGGGGGTTGACTACATCTCCGTGGGGGCACTCACCCATAGCGTACAGGCCCTTGACATTCATTTACAGCTGTTGTAACAGGTTACAACAGCTGTATCGATAGGTTAAACAGCAAAAACAACACAAGCACACTGAGCAATTCATGATTCAGGGTTCGATAGAGCCGTGTGCTGGCAAAACGATGGGCGGCGGGAAGAATAGTGAAAAGTCGTTTCCCTGTATAGAGTGCGCTAACAAGGACAAGACTGTGCACTCCAATTTTAGAAAGTGGCATGGGAGAGAAGTGCGGGGTGAGTATCCCGTAGGCGGCGATAAGCGCTGAAAAAAAGAGGAGTGTTAGCAGTATCTGTGACCACCGTGCTTGTTTCCAGCAGATCCGATAGGAAAATTTAGAAAAGCCCCCGAGCAGAAGATAGGACGCTATGAGAAAGATTGCCGTTATGAGGGGGTTATCTTTGATAGCAGGCTCTTTAAGATAGGCCGTGGCAGCAGGAAAAAGGGCTGCCGTAAGCAGTCCTCCCCCTATGAGCACCCCAAAAAGCGGGGGAGAGAGCACAATCGCTTCATTGGGATTCTCGCCTGTGTCATCGCTCTGCGGCAACGTTGGGTCGATGCACTGATGGGATACTATAAAAAGGACACTTTTGTATGCACTGTGCAGTACCATGTAGAAAAAGGCAGCCTGCACTGCTCCTGAGATACAGAGTATGAGTACTGTGGAAACGGTGACCGGAGTTGCTGCAGCAATCATATAGCGGAATCGATCTTCGAAAAAAGCAAAGAGGGAGACTAGAAAAATGGTCAAGGCTGCAAAAATTTGGAGTGCTTCGGGGATGGTAGAGAGCCCTGCTGCCTCTGCAGGAATAAGGACAAAATAGTAGAAACCGTACACCGAGGTAAATGTACTGAAGCTGGAGAGAAATGATGAGACAAGGGTGGGCGCAGCTCCATGACAGGGTCCCGGCCATGATGATACGGGAAATATACCACCCTTAATGAGAAAGACCATGGAAAGCAGCATGAGAAGAAACAGACTGTGTTCGGGATGCGCTGTGGTAAAGGCAGGCAGTTCTGTATAGGTAAAATAGTAGCCTGATCGAAACCACACAATTACCGCGGCGAGGAGAAAGGTTGCTCCTAAGGAGCCAAAAAACATATACTTAATTGAAGCATAATAGTCTTTGTTCAGTGCAATAAGAACATATGCGGCCATAATCATGAGTTCAAAAAAAACAAAGAAGTTAAAGATGTCTCCACTGACAACAATGCCCGTACAGCCCGTAAGATAAAACAGGAAGATGACCCGTGCATATAAGGTTGGAAGCTGAGAAAGATGAAATATGCTCAGACAGAGAGGAATAAGCAGGGTCATCAGAAAGTATGCCTTGGTGTGATCCATGAAAAAATGGATGGAGTAGGGGAGCTCACTGAGGGCGATGGTAACGGTGAGGGAGTGCCTAAGAATGAGCAGGATGAGCATGAGTTGTGCCGTGGCAAGAATTCCCATGGTGAGGGGCAGCAGAATGCGGGAAAGATCTTTTTTTCCTACATAGTAGAAGGCAATAAGCAGGATGGCCCCTCCCACAGGAATTGTGGGGAGGATCATGGTGAGGGTTCGTGCCATTGCTTCAGGGGCAGGGGGGTGTAGGAAAAATTGGAGTATCTCTGCAAATAGGTTCATAGAAGGTCACCTGTGTCAATACTGCCGGTTTTCGTATGGAGATTTACAATTAACACAACGGCAAGGGCATTAAAGCATACGCTAATTACAATGGCCGTGAGCATTAAGGCTTGGGGCAGCGGGTTTACCATGTTTGCAGGATCATGATACAGGAGAGGGGGGTAGTCACCCTGCACATAGCCGGCACGGAGAAAGGCAAGGATGATGACTGCATCAACCATGCTGAGGCACATGAGCTTACGAATAAGATTCGTGTGGGTAAGAAGGCCGTACAAGGCGACCCCGGCAATCAAGAAATAGATCATAGATGACTCCTGAGGCTTTTAATGCCAAATACGGTGAGTACCACCACAATAACTTCTAGGAAGGTATCAAAAATGCGTGGTCCCAGGTAGACAAGGGTGACGACATTTGTAATGCGTACCTGTTCTGCAACTGCAGCAAGTTCCTCCACCATCTCCCCCCGCTCAATACCGGCATAAAAGGTGTAATTTCGTATAAGAAAGAGGGCCCATATTAATAATAGGACCACCATAATGTTCCGCATTATATCTCTACGGGATGTATTACTCATCAAGCCACCCCGTAAAATTGCGGAAAATGAGTACCATGGATCCAAAGACCTCACAGAAAATTGCTAAACTGAGGATGTACATAAAGAGATTTGAAAATATCCCCTCCGAGGTCCCAAGATGATAGTAATAGCCAAAGGGGCCATTGCCCTGGGTAAATCCTGCAAAGAGAAAAAAGAGGAGCACAAGAAGTCCAAAGAGCTCGATGTGCGTGTAGAACGTATCAGGAAGAAATTTTTCTTCAAAGAGGAGCTCAAAGATAACAGCCACAGTACCGGCAATAACTCCCGCTTGGAAACCACCTCCGGGGTAAAAGGGGCCGTAGGTAAAGGTGTACAATCCAAAGATGAGGAGGATTGGCACGAGCTTACGAATACCGATATGAAGCAACTCTGAGTTTTCAAACTTCATAACGTGCTTCGTCCTCCCATAAATTCAATACAGGGAAGGAGGAGAAGAAACCCAATGTCACCGCCGGAAAAATCAATCCCTTGAGCGGTGAGAAGGGTTTTAAAGTTTTCATAGCTTTCTTGATCAGGAATTGCCGAGATGATTGTGCGATTATAGGTCATGGTATTGCCAAAAAACCGTTGAATTTCATTGAAGAGGGGAGAATTCTGTGAGGCAATGGTCTCCACCCCTTCTCCATCAAAAATGGATGTGTTAAAGAGTCCACACTCCATAAATATTTCCGCAAGAGGTTCGAGAAGCTCTTCTTTATCGAGGATAATTATGAGAATATTCATGGTTACACCAAATCAGAATCAAAGGATTTCACTGCAGCAATAAGCTCTTTGGGGCTCTGCTTTTTGACAGCCTCCTGGCCTTTTTCTCCAGAGAGAAACCGGCTGAGCCGGGCCATAAGGGAAAGATAGTGGTGGGACATACTTTCCGGCAAGAGAATAAGTATGATAAGGTCAAGGGGTGTTTTGCTAAATTTTGCGGTATGCGGGCAAAATCCAACGTTCATATGGATATTTGTTACCAAATTGGTGCGGGTATGACAGAGAAGTATGGATGAGTCGAGGAGTATCCCATGGGACAGGGCGCGTTCCCGCAGTAATTTCTTGATATGCTTTTTGGGGGGGATCTCTCCCTCTTCACCTAAGGCATGGAGAAGAAGCTCACGAATTGCCAGGGAGCGTTTTGGGCTGGTAATTTCAACAATATTTGATGAAGAAAGATAGGTATGTAATTGTATCATAGGATGTCCTTATGTTCCGGTTTTTTTATGGCAACAAGGTAGACAAGTGATGTAAGGCCGGCTCCGAGAGCCAGCTCCGTAAGAGCGATATCAGGGGCTTGCAAAAGCATATATAAAAAGCTCACAAAGAGAGAATACATACAGAGATAGAGCACGGCAATCCGTGATTCACGGGTAAAGACAACTGCACAACATGATAGAAGCAGAAGGATGCTCATAAGCAACTCAGCCATGGTGTTCCTCCTCGTCCTTCTGGGCATAAAAAAAAGAGAGACAGAGTAAGTGTACCGTAATGGGAGAGGTGGCAAGAATGAAGAGCATAATGAGGGCAATCTTGACTGCCTGTTCTGGAGAGTGAGAAGATATCATAAGGCCCATGAGGATGTTAATGAGGCCCACCACTGAGCATTTTGTAGCAGCATGGAAGCGGAGGAATATGTCGGGAAGAATAATCATTCCCACGGCACCCCAAAAGATAAAAAATACGCCGAATACGAAAAGAAGATTACTCACGGGGTGTCTCCTCATTGACAGGCTCTTCTGCTAGCTGATCAAAAAAAGAACGATCGCGTAAGAGGAGTCGGGAAAAGGCTATAACACTGGCAAAAGAGAGGAGCGCTAAGAGCAGTGCGATATCAAGATAGTAGGTAATATCATGGGTAATGGCAAGAATACAGAACAGTACCGTTAGTATACTCTGTACAACCGACGCTGCAAGGAGCCGGTCTTGAAATTCCGGTCCGATAAAAAGACGGACCGAGGAAAAAATAAGCAGGCCCATGAGGCTATAGAGGAGCCACGTCATCCGAAGAGCTTCCCGAGAAGACGCTCTTGCTTTCCCTTAATAATATTTCCCGCTATCACGGAGTGTGAATGGGGAATATCGAAGCAATGCACATAGAGAAATCGCCCCTCAAGCCAGAGGGTCATCGTGCCGGGGATGAGGGTGATGGTGTTGGCTAAAATGGCCCGGGAAATTTTTGACTTAAGGCGTGTTCGAATACGAACAATTCCCGGGGTGTTTTTCCGGGTTATCATCTGATAAATAAGTTGAAAACTGGCGGTGTAACTTTGAAAAATCAGGATGATTAAATAGAGGAAAAGAAGATCGAAACGATAGAGAAAACGGTACCGGCGAAGAATTTCGTTTTTATAAAAATAAGAGTGTACGAGTAGGGCCGTTATAAGAGAGTAGACAGTTCCTGTGACAAGGGTTGGCAAGGAAAGGTCGAAGGTGAGTAGTATCCAAAGAATTAAACAAAAAAAGGCAAGAAAGGCTATTTTTAAGGCAAAGAAGAGTCGTTTTCCTAAGACAAAACGCATAGGTTGCTTCTCCGATTCGGAACATCCTGTGGAGGAAAATATAAATTACGGGAGGCTGTGAGGGGGGCTATTTTATAGAGAGCATGTCACAGGTGTATTCTCTCAGATCCTTTGTGCAGACGGATCTCTTCATACTGGATGGATCTTGCCTCTCAGGCAGTGGCCGTCACAACACGGTCGCGACCAGCCAGATCAGGATGGCATGAGATGGTATTCCACTGAGCCTGGTGCAGTATGGCCGGAACGTCGGTTCCTTGATCCCACCCAATTTCAAGATAGAGTCGACCCTGGGGGTACAAGAGCTTTTTTCCCTTTTCCGCAAGATAGCGGTAAAAGTACAAGCCGTCTGTTCCCCCGTTGAGTGCGCCCAGGGGCTCATGAGCCCGCACAGATGTATCAAGGTTTGGTATTTCCTCCGCTGGAATATAGGGGGGGTTTGAGATGAGTATATCAAAGGACGCATGATCACGAAGGGCCGAAAAGGAATCTGAGGCGATAAGAGTAATGGCGGGATTACAATTTTCTTTCGCCGTAAGGAGTGCCTCCGGCGAGATGTCAACGGAGTAGATCTCCCATGTGGGGCGCTCTTCTCGAAGGGTTTCACAGATAATTCCACTTCCCGTGCCCAATTCAAGCACACGAAGCGGCTCCCGTCCCTCTTTTTCAAGACAAGTCAGTATGAGAGATTCCGTATCTTGACGAGGAATGAGTGTATGCGGTGAGACCCGGTAGGCTTTGTTAAAAAAGAAACACTCGCCCATACAATATGCGAGGGGAACCCCGCGGGCATACTCGTGACAAATCTTGTCAAGACGTTCCCGATATGCCTCTGGTATGGGGTCGGTAAGCGGGGGGGATGTAGGACGCAATACCGCATGGGGCCTGTGTGTGGTGATGTGTTCAAAGAGAATGTCGCAATCTTGCTGTACCGTGGGAGAGAAGGCAGAAATCTTTTCCTGAATATAAAAGTAAAACTCCTTAAGCGTCATCGCTTGGCTCGCCCGCCTTACGGAGTGATTCCTGCATGGCCTCCTGCGAAAGGGCATCTATGAAGTCATCGAGGTCACCGCCGAGAACCGATTCCAATTTGAATACAGAAAAATTGATCCGATGGTCTGTGACGCGCCCTTGTGGGTAGTTGTAGGTCCGTATTTTCTGGCTCCGGTCACCCGTACCAATCATACTCAGACGGCTTTCAGAATCCTCTTTCTGTTTCTTCTGCAGTTCGTGGTCATAGAGACGTGACTGAAGAATTTTCATGGCTTGTGCCTTGTTTTTATGCTGTGATTTTTCATCTTGGCAGGTGACGGTAATGTTTGTGGGAAGATGAATAATACGTACTGCGGAATCGGTGGTATTTACGGATTGTCCCCCCGGTCCACTCGAGCGGTAGTAGTCAATACGCAAATCATTCTTGTCAATCTCTATCTCTACTTCCTCTGCTTCGGGTAAGACAACCACCGATGCGGCGGAGGTGTGCACGCGCCCCTGGGATTCAGTTTTCGGCACTCGCTGTACGCGATGTACCCCTGACTCATATTTGAGGAGTCCGTAGGCTTTCTCCCCAGAGACCATGAGCATGCCTTCCTTGAGAGCATCGGGCTCACTGTAGTTGGTACTCATCACTTCCACGGAGAACCCCTTTTGCTCACAGAAACTGTGATACATACGCATGAGCTCGTTTGCAAACAGCCCTGCTTCAACACCACCTGTACCAGCGCGGATCTCGATAAGGGCATTTTTGAAATCAGCTGGATTCGTTGGAACAAGGAGTTTCTTCACCTCTTCTTCCAAGGAAGGAAGAGCTGCGTCTATTTCCTCTAACTCCATTTTGGCCATCTCCACCAGCTCTGGGTCCTTTTCCGAACGTAGCAGTTCAGAAGATTCCTGCCGGCGTTCCATAAACTCAAGATACTCTTTGAGCTTTGGTAGTTTGTTATTTAGATCGGTGTATTCCTGGCCGATGACCTTCATGCGATTTTGATCATTGGCGAAATCAGGATCAGCCATTTCTTTCTCAAGGGCAGCATGGCGTTTCAGAAAGGACTCTATTTTTTCTATCATGTAATTATTCTCCGTAGAAACAGAAAATGCGGAAGAGTGGCTCTCCCGCATTTATTTCGTGTCAGCTGTTTTTTACAGGCTCGCTTTTGTACCGTAGCGCGCCTTGAATCGGTCGATACGACCTGCCGTATCAATAACTTTTGCCTTACCAGTGTAGAATGGGTGACACTTATTGCAGATTTCAATATGCTTATCACCAACTGTTGACCGGGTTTCTATTACGTTACCGCATGAACAGGTGAACTTCACCGGAGTGTATTCCGGATGGATACCTTCTCTCATCTCAAAGCCTCCAAACTTTTATATTTTACTCGGAGAAAATACGTCCGGGAAGTGTCTCTGGTCAATTATTTTAATTTTTTCTTTCTTTCCCCTCATAATTCCATAACCTCACCCTCCGTGGGAATTGCAATGGTGTAGCCCTGACTTTGCACAGCATCTTTAAAAAGATTGATTTGTTCAGGTTCACCATGCACAAGGTAGATTTTTTCAAGTTTTTCCGGTGAACAGTGGGTGATATACTGGAGAAGCTCATGCCTATCAGCATGTGCACTGAAAGAATCGAGTTTTTTCACTGTACATTTTACCTTATGCTCGATACCGAATATTTTTACTACGGGGTCACCATCAAGGATTTTCCGGGCAAGGGTGTGTTTTGCAGCGTATCCTACAAAGAGCACCGTTGACTTTCTATTGCCCACATTGTTTCGCAGGTGATGAAGTATCCGTCCGCCTTCGGCCATGCCTGATGCAGAGATAATAATGTGCGGATAGGATATGGAGTTGAGGGCCTTTGATTCATCCACTGTTTCGATAAACGTAAGGTTTTTAAAGTCAAAGATGCTCCGATCGTCCGTAACAAAGATTCGTTGGGTTTCCCGGTCAAAAAGGTCACGGTGTTTAATAAATATTTGTGTTGCCTTATACGCCATGGGCGAATCGACAAAGATTGGGATGTCCGGTATGCGATGGTTGTCGTAGAGTTTGTGGAGAAGATATATGAGTAATTGTGTCCGTCCGACGGCAAAGGCAGGGATTATTAATTTTCCTCCCGAATAGGCCACATCGGTGACAATTTTCGCAATTTCGTCCTCGGTATTTTCAAATCCTCCATGATTTCGACCACCGTAGGTAGACTCCATTACGAGGTGGGTGAGATCACGCAGTTTGTTGGGATCGTGCATGAGCGGCATGTTGGGTCTTCCGATGTCTCCGGAAAAACCAAGTCGATACTGTTTGCCCTGTTCATTTATCTCAAAAAGAATGCCCGCAGAACCAAGGATGTGGCCGGCGTCACGAAAGGTTACGGAAATACCCTTACCCAAGGAAAAGGTTTCATCGTAATCGTAGCTGGTAAAAAGAGGAAGGGTGTCTTCCACATCTTTGCTGGTGTAGATCGGTTTGAATGGGGGTTTATTTTGCTTCCGCCGAATTTTATTAACAAACTCCACATCTTTTTCCTGTATGTACGCCGAATCCCGCAACATTACTTCACAAAGCTCTGTTGTGGGAACCGTTGCATGAATTGGTCCGGAGAATCCCTTGCGTACAAGGTTGGGGATATTTCCCGTGTGGTCAATGTGGGCATGGGTCACAACAAGGTGGTCAATTTCAGCAGGATCAAAGGGGAAGTTCCTGTTTTTCTGAAACATATCTTCTCGTTTTCCCTGATATAAACCGCAGTCAATAAGAATGTTTTTGCCGTTTACCTGTAAAAGGTAGAGGGATCCTGTTACTGTTTCCGCCGCGCCATAAAATCCTAACTGCATAGGTGCCTCCAGAAAAGAGCCATGGTGTATCTTACTGTTGTATGCTCTTTTTGACATACTATAGAGAGTATACCATGATGCGTAAAAATAACAATAGTAATTGTTTCAGTAATTAGCTCAATATATTTTTGAAAACACAAGGGGGTACGATCGCATGAAGGTAGATGTTCAAAAAGGGAGTGTGCTCTTTGCTTCCAAGGCCCTTCAGGGCAGTTACTTTCAAGATGCTTTGATTCTGCTCATTGAGCATAATGAAGATGGAACCTTCGGGTTGATTATCAATCGGTCTGCTCGTATCCCCGTGCGAGAAATATTTAGCCCCGTTCCACAGGTTTCTCAAACAACGCGAATATTTCAACTTGGCGGCCCCGTAGGGGAGGAGGAATTACATATTCTTACCTTGACGGAGTATCTACCTCAGGAAGAAGAGCAACGATATCGAAGGCAAGCTGCCCATGAGGGCGAAGACCATGTTTGTGGATATCCCTTCTCTCCCGGTGTACTCTTGGGAGGTATAGACACAAGTTTAGAAGGATTGATTGCCTCGGGATCTTCGTACTGCAAGCTGTTTCTGGGCTATACCGGATGGAGTTCGGGGCAGCTTGTTCGAGAAATTGCTGAAGGAAGTTGGGAGGTTTTTTCTACCCTCGACCTTGGGACGTTTCTTTACGATGTGACCGCGGATGAGTATGTCCTTCGTGAACAAATTTACGAATTGCTTACATTCTATAAAAAATAATTGCATTAACACAGTAAGTATGTCATCATGATGACCAGTGTGGTATATGTTCCAAAAATGGAGTTACTATGGCAAAAACAGCAGGTTCCAAAAAAAAGCGTGTTACCTTTACCTATAAAGGTGTACCCGGCAGTGATGTCTTTGTAACGGGCTCATTCAACGAGTGGGATCCGAAGCAGAAAAAATTAAAAGATAAGAAGAAGGATGGGGTGTATTCTCTCGCCGTTAATCTTCCGCGAGAACGACACCAATATAAATTCATTGTTGATGGTGAATGGATTAACGACCCCGAGTGCACGATGTACGAAGAGGATGGGTTCGGTGGTCTGAATAGTGTTGTAGACCTTACCGATATTTAAACCTCATATGTAGATATCGTCACATGGGCGGGGTGGAGTACTTTTCACCCCGTTCTTTGTTAGTGATTTTTTTCACATTCTGCGTCTTGTCGTAAACTAAAAAAAGATCTTTTGGTATCTCGCACACCTCTGTATGTATTTTAGAGTAATGACTTTTTAAAGAAGAGAGGTTTTGTGGAAAAAAAGAAGTGGATCCTAGCTGTTTCGGTTCTATGGGTATTCTGTTTAAGTGCCAGCGTGTGGGCTGGTACGGAGCGACTCATGGGAGCAGAAGCTATTCGTGAGGGGCAGGGGTGGCTCGTGGCTCTTACGGGGATTATAACGGTGTTTGTTGCCTTGGTGGTTATTACTCTTATTATCTCGGCATTGCCGGGAATCCTCCGTGTTTTAGCGAGGTTTTACCCGGAGCAGGAGGATGCCCCATCACCTGCCAAGAAAAGTTCTGATACTGCACAAGTTGCTGCAGCTATCGCTGTTGCTTACCATCAAAAGAATTCCTAAGAGAGGAGTACGCAGATAATGGGAAACTTATTTGACAGTTTGCTTGAATTTTGGAAAACCACCGGGTTTATGCATATGAATGGTGGAAGCTTTTTAATGATTGTTGTGGGGATCATCTTTATCAGCCTAGCCATTGTTAAAAATTATGAACCTCTTCTTCTTCTCCCTATCGGTGCTGGTATGGTTGCGGGAAATATTCCCTATCCTGCTGAGCTCGGTGAGCTGATTGGTATTGGTGTACAGCATGAAGGTAGCGTGTTTTGGTATATTTACCAAGGGGTTGGTCGGGGTATCTTTCCCCCCATAATCTTTCTTGGTATCGGTGCTATGACTGACTTCTCTGCTATGCTTGCCAATCCGAAACTGATTCTCCTTGGTGCTGCTGCGCAAAGCGGTATTTTTCTTACCTTTGTCGGAGCATTAGCTCTCGGTTTTACTCCGGGGCAAGCTGGTGCAATTGGAATCATCGGCGGTGCAGACGGGCCGACGTCCATATTTCTAGCATCACAATTGGCGCCGAATTTACTCGGGTCCATTGCTATTGCGGCATACTCCTATATGTCCTTAGTGCCCATTATTCAGCCGCCAATTATGCGTCTCTTAACAACCAAGGAAGAACGGGAGATTCGGATGGCTCCTCCAAAACAGGCGACGAAGCGGGAGCGCATCTTTTTTCCCATTGTGGGACTTCTTGCCACAACCCTCTTTGTACCGGCAGCGCTTCCACTTCTTGGAATGCTCTTTTTTGGTAATCTCCTCAAAGAATCAACTGTGACTGAACGTCTTGCAGAAACCGCGCGAACATCTCTTATTGACATTGTAACAATATTTCTCGGTTTTTCCGTGGGGCTGAGCACATTGTCAGATCGGTTTCTTACAGCACAATCCTTGGGTATTTTTGCCCTTGGTGCTCTTGCTTTTGCCGTGGCAACGGCTGTGGGTGTGCTCTTTGCAAAATGTATGAATCTCTTCACAAAGAATAAAATTAACCCCCTTGTGGGGGCAGCAGGGGTTTCTGCCGTTCCAAATTCTGCGCGGGTAGTCCAGCAGGTTGGACAGCAGGAAGATTCTTCCAACTATCTGCTGATGCACGCCATGGCACCCAATGTTGCCGGTGTTATTGGCTCCGCCATTGCTGCTGGTTATTTACTCTCAGAACTTCTCCAATAAGGACGCTCCTATGTCAAAGAAACAAATTAAATGTATGTGTACGGCTTTCCGCGATGGTTTTCAGTCTGTGTATGGGGCACGGGTGTTAACAAAGGATTTTCTTCCCGCTTTGGAGGCGGCAAAAGAAGCGGGTATAACCCATTTTGAGTCGGGTGGAGGAGCTCGTTTTCAATCGCTCTATTTTTATTGTAATGAAGATGCCTTTGATATGATGGATGCTTTCCGTGAAACCGTTGGTCCAGAGGTGAATTTGCAAACCCTTGCCCGTGGGGTGAATGTGGTTGGCCTTGATTCGCAACCCTCTGATATCATCGATCTTCATGCAAAGCTTTTCAAAAAACATGGTGTGACAACGATTCGCAACTTTGATGCGCTGAACGATGTGAATAATCTTGATTACAGCGGAAATGCCATTGTAAATGCAGGGCTTCGTCACCAGATTGCCATTACCCTTATGGAGCTTCCTCCAGGGTTGACTGGTGCACATACTGCAGAATATTATGCCGGTGTTTTGAAAGATATTCTTGCGGCGGATATTCCCTTCGATTCTCTCTGCTTAAAAGATGCTTCGGGCACCTTGACTCCTGCAAAAGTGTATGACACTGTTCGAGAAGTGCGCAAACTACTTCCTGCGGATGTTCCCATTCACTATCATACACATGAAACTGCCGGGGTTTCTATTCTAGCATATAAGGCAGCGATCGATGCGGGAGCAGAGATGCTCGATCTCTCCCTTGATCCTGTATCGGGAGGGACGTGTCAGCCCGACATTCTCACCATGGCCCATGCGCTTAAAGGGACTGACTACGAATTGGATGTTGATGTCGATAAGATTCTTGTGGCAGAAGAGGTCTTCCGTGATTGTATGAAGGACTACTTTCTTCCCCCTGAAGCGAAATCTGTAGACCCGGTTATTCCGTGGTCACCCATGCCCGGCGGTGCCTTGACAGCAAATACGCAGATGCTTCGTGACAATAATATGATGGATCGTTTCCCCGATATTATTAAGAACATGCAGGAGGTGGTTCGTAAGGGTGGCTTTGGTACATCCGTAACTCCTGTATCTCAGTTCTATTTTCAACAAGCTTTGAACAATACCTTGTTTGGTGATTGGGAGAAAATTGCTGACGGATACGGACGTATGGTTCTGGGCTATTTTGGAAAAACGCCCTATGCTCCTGATGAAACAGTTCTTGCCAAAGCCGCTGAACAATTGGGGTTAGAACCCACAACAAAGACAGTTCGTGAGCTTAATGACGCCGATGAAGATAAGGGGATAGCCCCTGCGACAGCAGCGTTGAAAGAGGCTGGACTTCCCATAACGGATGAAAATATCTTTATTGTTGCAACGTGCAAAGAAAAGGGTATTACCTTTCTGAAGGGTGAGGCAGAAGTTTCAGTTCGCAAAAATGCTTCAGAGAGTACGAGCGGAGGAGCAAGTTCTTCCGGTGAATATACGGTTGTTGTTGGCGGCAAACCCTATGAAGTAGTTCTTGGGGCGGATGGTTCTGCCACGGTAAATGGAAAAAGTTATTCCACGGAGGTTCGCCAGGGTATATCTGAAAAGACTGGAGGAGGCGCTTCTTCTTCAGCTGAAGGTGAAGAGGTATTTGCTCCCATGCCGGGGAAAGTATTTAAGATTCAGGTTCAGGAAGGTGATTCTGTAGCAGAGGGGGATGTCCTCTATATCCTTGAAGCAATGAAAATGGAGAATGATGTCCGTGCTTCTGTTTCTGGTACCGTAACGGCCTTGAATTTTGATATTGGAGAGCAGGTTAATGACGGTGATGTCTTAGCTGTGATTTCATAGAAAGAAGAAAATAAGTTTTTTCAAGGGACTTCTCCGGAAGTCCTTTTGTATTTTAGGGGAAAAACGGAGCTACCATATGTTTGAAGAGTTATCGGGACGTTTAGAGTCAACGGTTAAGAATCTTTCCGGGCAGGGGAAGATTCGTGAGAGCAATATTTCAGAAGCATTGCGTGAGGTGAAACGAGCACTTCTAGAGGCGGATGTTCATTTTCGCGTTGTTCGTGAGTTCGTTGCGCAGGTAAAAGAAAAAGCCTTGGGCGAAGAGGTCTTGTCCAGTGTGACGCCTGCGCAGCAGTTTGTGAAAATAGTGCATGATGAACTGGTTGTCCTCATGGGGGGAGCACACCGGGATATCCGTTTTGAAAATAATCAGCAGACACGCATTGTTATGGCCGGGCTGCAAGGGTCGGGGAAAACTACACAGACGGCGAAGCTCGCCTTGCATTTTCGCAAAAACGGAGGACATCGACCTCTCATGGTTGCCTGTGATGTCCATCGCCCTGCAGCAATAGATCAGCTTGAGACTCTTGGAAAATCCTTGGGGATTGACGTGTACTCTGAGCGGGGAAGCAGTGCCGAGGATATTGCGGAACATGCCATGGAATATGCGCGTAAAAAAGATTATTCCCTCCTTATTTTTGACACGGCTGGTCGACTCCATATCGATGAATCTATGATGCAGGAGCTTAGAAATGTTCATGCCATTGCAAACCCCCACGAGGTGTTTTTTGTAGCTGATGCTATGACGGGGCAGGATGCGGTAAATGTTGCTCAGGAGTTTCATGAGGCAGTTACCTGTACAGGGTTTATCTTGTCAAAAATGGACGGGGATGCTCGTGGTGGGGCTGCTCTTTCTATTAATAACGTTACGGGAGTTCCGCTCTGTTATCTTGGGGTGGGAGAAAAACCGGATGCCCTTGAACCCTTTTATCCTGATCGAATGGCATCGCGAATTCTTGGTATGGGTGATGTCGTCTCCCTTGTAGAAAAAGCAGAATCGGTGGTTGATCTTGAAGAAAGTAAAAAACTTGAGAAAAAGTTACGGAGAAACCAATTTACGCTTCAAGATTTTCTTGATCAGCTGCGGAAGGTTCAAAAAATGGGGTCCATTACTGATCTTCTGGGCATGTTGCCGGGGGTAGGAGGGAAGCTCAAGGGTATTGATGTAGACCCAAAGGCGATAAAGCATGTGGAAGCAATAATCCTTTCCATGACTCCGGCGGAACGGGAGAAACCGAAAATACTCAACGCGTCACGACGCCGGCGTATTGCTCGTGGCAGTGGCCGAACCGTGCAAGAGGTCAATCGCCTCATGCGTCAGTTTGAAGATATGAAAAAAATGATGAAGCAGATGAACCGTATGTCACGGAAAAAAGGTGGCGTATCAGGAGCAATGAAGAATTTAATGCCAATGTAAAATTATTCTGTTTTCCCTGTGTGAAAGATATATTTTCAGCGGGAATTAACTGTATTTATATACAAGTTTCATAGGAGATATAATTGATTAGAATCCGGTTAGCGCGACATGGAAGAAAAAAACGGCCCTTTTATCGTATAGTGGCAGCGGATCAGCGACGTTCAGTACGTGGGAAGTTTCTTGACGTTTTGGGTGTATACAACCCCGTGGCAGAGCCAAAGGTTTTTGAAATTAAAGAAGACAAGCTTGCGTACTGGCTGAATGAAGGTGCTGAGATGTCTGATACTGTTGCATCTTTGGTAAAGAAGTTCAAGAAGTAGCATGTGCCCTGATCCCCATGGCCGCCGTCTTATTTCTGCGGGCAAAATCGGACGTCCTTCGGGGCTCCGTGGGGCCCTGAACTTTTTTCCGTACGGGAATACACGAATTATTTCTCGCCCTCCGGTTACTGTGTGGGTTGGTCGAAATTCCGAGGCCGTGCGTGAGGAACGAATGGTTCAGGTTCAGGAGCGTTCATCCAAATGGATGATTCGCTTAGAAGGGGTTGAGGATCGAGATGCTGCCGAAGGGTATAAGAATCTCTCTGTCTTTGTACCCGAAGAAGATTTGCCTGATCGAGAGGATGGAGAATACTACTTTTACCAATTACGCGGCATGCGTGTCCTTTCCGAGACCGGAGGGGTACTTGGTAATGTTTGTGAGGTGTATGATTTGCCCACGACACAGGCTTTAGAAATTGATGTGGTGCATCGGGGAAAGATCTTGGTTCCCTTTCGGGATGAATGGGTGTGTTCCGTGTCCCTTGAGTCGGCAACAATTGTTGTCGATGCAGCAAAGTTAAAAGAATTGTTTTAGCGTGTTCTTTGATATTTTAACACTGTTTCCGGAGATGTTTACCGGAGTGTTTGAGGAGAGTATTCTCAAGCGTGCCCGAGAGCGAAATCTTGTGTCCATTGCGACGCATGATATTCGTGCTTTTAGTGAGAATAAGCATCGAAAGGTCGATGATTACCCCTATGGGGGAGAAGCGGGGATGCTGATGCGTCCCGAGCCGGTCTGCCGAGCCGTTGAATACTGCAAAGCGGAGCGGGAGGGATATAATCCGACGGTGGTGTTTTTGACGCCCCGTGGAGAGCCCTTTTCTCATACGGTGGCCTATGAGCTTGCTGAAACAGATGGTCTTGTTCTTCTCTGCGGGCATTATAAAGGTATAGACGAGCGTGCCGTCTCCACCTGTGTGGATCGTGAAATATCCCTCGGGGATTTTGTCCTTTCAGGCGGAGAAATAGGTGCCATGGCCATAGTTGATGCCGTGTCACGGCTTTTACCGGGAGTCTTGGGAAACAGCCAGAGCGCGTCCCTTGATTCTCATTACGATGGGTTGTTGAGTGCGCCCGCGTATACTCGTCCCGAAGAATATAAGGGGTTGCGTGTTCCTGAAATTCTGTTAAGTGGGCACCATAAAAAAATTGCAGAATGGAAACAGCACGTTTCTCAGGAACTAACAAAAAAACGACGCCCCGATTTATGGGATGCGTATAGACAGAAAATGGAAAATGGAGGTTTGTAATATGGATAGAATTCAACAGATCGAAAAAGAAATGCTTACCGATAATCATGCCCTTGATTTTCGTTCCGGCGATGTCGTCAACGTAGGGTATCAGATTAAAGAGGGTAGCAAAGTGCGGACGCAGTTTTATCGTGGCACCGTTATTCAACGCAAAGGGTCCGGTATGGCGGAGACTTTTACCGTTCGTAAGGCATCTGCCAACGGTATTTTCGTAGAGCGGATTTTTCCGATCCACTCACCACTTATCGAATCAATTGAAGTTGTAACACGTGGTAAAGTGCGTCAATCTCGGATTTATTACTTGCGGGATCGTATTGGTAAAGCTGCTCGTGTACGAGTGCGTGATATCAATAAGAAAAATTAAGGTACAGGGGAAGCAAAGGCTTCCCTTTTATTTATGAAGCAGGAACATAAACATATCGGTGACTATCGCCCCAATGTCTGTGCCGTTATTCTTCACCCAATGCGGGATGATGCGGTTCTCCTCTGCCATAGGAAAGATTTTCTTATGGAGCAGGGGTGGCAGTTTCCTCAAGGCGGGTATGATGAAGACAAAGATCTCATCGAAGAAATGAAGCGTGAATTGCGTGAAGAGATTTCCACCGACGCTGTTGAGGTGCTACAGATGAGCGCCGAGGAGTATTTTTATGCCTTTCCCTCATCGTCACACCCGAAACGGGATCGGTATTTAGGGCAGCGGCAACGATGGGTGTTGTGTCGCTTTGTCGGCCAAGAGAGTGATATCTCTGTTGAAACGAAGGTGCCTGAGTTTGACGAGTGGAAGTGGGCTTCACCCCACGAAGCGGCACGGTCGATTGTTGAGTTTAAGAAAACCAATTATTACGCAGCCCTGCGTGAGTTTGGTCTCATTGAGTAACTAATTTTATCCTTTTAAAAAAACTATTTCCCTTTAGCTTTGCATTTTGTATTTACAAGGTAAAGATTGATTACCGAGGAGTACAAATGACCAAAAGAAACTATCTTTCCATTGTATTGGTTGGATCGGCTGGGCAGGGCATCCAGACTGTTGAAAAGGGCCTTGCTACGCTCTTGAAAAAAGCGGGCTATGCCGTATTTACCAATAAAGAGTATATGTCTCGGGTACGGGGAGGAGTGAATTCTACCCAGCTCATCGTCTCTTCGACAAACCGCCGTTGTTTTCATGATACCACTGATGTAGCTGTGCTTTTTACCCCCGATGGATATGAACATATTGCGCACCGGCTTCAGGATAGCACTGTCGTGCTTGCCGATGCTTCGTTACATGAACAGCTTCCTGAGTCTGTGACTTCTGTTCCTTTTTTAGACTATGCCAAGGAAGCAGGCAGTAAACTGTATCAAAATAGTGTCGCAATAGGCCTTATTGCAGGTCTGCTTTCTTTGAAGAAAGAGGCTCTTGAAGCACAAGTGACAGCGGCGTTTGCGGCAAAGGGAGAATCGGTGCAGAAGGGCAACCGTGAGGCTGCTCAACGAGGGTATGAAGAGGCGCAGGGAATTTCCCTGCCGGAACCATTTCCTCGTATTACTCCGGGGCCCTATGGAAAATCCCTCTTTATTGGAGGAAGTGAAGCGCTTGGTCTTGGAGCTATTGCTGGGGGCTGCTCGTTTATTTGCTCCTATCCTATGTCGCCGGGGACTGGTCTGTTGACTACCTTGGCAAAGTACTCTCACACCTTTAATATTGCTGTTGAGCAGGTTGAAGATGAAATTGCCGCAGTGAACATGGCGGCGGGGGCGTGGTATGCTGGTGCGCGAACCGTTGTTACCACATCCGGTGGTGGATTTGCTCTAATGACTGAAGGGATTAGCCTTGCAGGCATTATGGAATTACCCTTGGTGGTTAATATCTCTATGCGCCCCGGACCAGCAACAGGATTGCCAACACGTACCGAACAAGGTGATTTGAATCTTGCTGTGTATGCAGGGCACGGAGAATTCCCACGGATTGTTTATGCTCCTCGTGATACGCAACAAGGGTTTGACTTGGCCAAGAGAGCCATGGAAGACGCTGATGCATGTCAGGTTCCTGTTATTCTGCTTACTGATCAGTATTTTATGGATGGTATGGAGACCTTGGATCAAGATCTTGATACGCACGGCTATGATACGCAGCACATTGTTGAAACGGATCCGTCTTATAAACGATACGCCCTCGGTAATTCAGTAGTCTCTCCGCGCGGTATCCCCGGGTATGGCACAGGAATTGTCTGCTGTGATAGTGATGAGCATACAGAAGAGGGGTATATTACAGAGAGTATGTCTGTTCGGTGTAGCATGATGGATAAACGTATGGCAAAGCACGCACTCTGTCAAAAGCGAATACCCGCACCGGAACTTCTCAAAAGCACAGCGAGGAAAAAGCTCCTTGTATCGTGGGGCACGAACTATCACGTTGTCCGCCATGCCCTTGAAGAGTATGACGGCGATGATATCGATTTTCTCCATTTTAGTTGTGTATACCCCTTGCCGGAGAATCTTTCTGAGCTTCTTTCCGGCTATGATGTCACGGCAGTACTTGAGAATAATTATACTGCGCAATTTGCCCGGTTGATACGTGGAGAAACGGGACATTCCTTCGATACTGAAATTTTGCAGTATGATGGCCAGCCCTTTTCTGTGGAACATGTAACCGCGGCACTTAAAAACCTTGGTAAGGAGGAGCAATGAATAAAGACGTTTTTGATAAAAAAGATATAGATATTTCGTGGTGTCCCGGATGTGGTAATTTTAAAATTTTAGACATGCTGAAACAGACCTTTGCCGAATTAGATATTCCTCCGAACAAGCTTGTTGTTGCTTCGGGGATTGGTCAAGCACCGAAGACACCACAGTATTTCAATACCAATATGTTTAACGGGTTACACGGAAGAGCCTTAAGTTCTGCCACGGGGATTCAGGCGGCAAACCCGGAGCTGACTGTGGTTGCCCAGGGTGGTGATGGTGATATGTATGGTGAAGGGGGGAATCATTTTCTCCATACCATCCGGAGAAATCCTGATATTGTACACATTGTACATAACAATATGGTGTATGGATTGACAAAGGGGCAGGCCTCTCCAACCAGCGCCGTGGGATTTACCACATCTGTGCAGGTTGATGGGGTACATGAAGAGCCTGTGAATCCAATTGCAGTTGCTATTGCGCAGAATGCTTCTTTTGTAAGTCGTGCATTCTGCGGCCATGTTGAAGAGACAAAAGAGATTTTAAAACAAGCCATAGCTCATAAGGGCTACGCCTTGGTAGATCTCCTGCAAAACTGTGTTACCTTTAATAAGACAAACACCTTTAAGTGGTTTAAGGACATGACGTATTACGTTGAAGATTCTTACGATCCCTCTGATCGTGCTGCTGCCTTTGCTCGAGCTACGGAGAATGAAAAGCTTGCCCTTGGTGTGCTCTATCGTCGAAAGACGCCTCCAGCACCGTTTCATACGCATTTGCACCCTCATGCAGCGGGAGAGACACCCTTGTATAGGCATCGCTATGAAAAAGCAAAAATGGATGCATTATTAGATGGCTCCTATAGATAAGGGTGAAATCTATGAAGTATCTCCGGTAGGGTATATTTCGTGCAGCCAGTATTATCGGTATCAGCAACCTCGTCAAGGGGTGCATGCGGATAATACCGGAACGATCCATCTCTACCGGGGCTATAATTATGAGCAAGCTCTGTGCGATCTTGCAGGGTTTTCTCATATTTGGGTTCTCTACTTGTTTCATTTAAACGAAACATGGAACCCGAAAGTTTCTCCACCGGTAAACCCTGATGGGAAAAAAAAAGGAGTCTTCGCGACGAGGGCTCCGCATAGGCCGAATCGTATTGGTATGTCAGTTGTAGAATTATGTGCTGTGCACCCTGATACACGAGAGGTACACATTGCTGCCTTTGATATGTTACATAACACTCCGGTTCTTGATATTAAGCCCTACCTTCCCGATGCTGATTCATTTCCCCATGCACAGCGAGGGTGGCTTCCTGCATCACATGAACTCTGGCGTGTTTATCCTGAAGATACATTTCTGGATCAGGCGCGTTGGGTGCAAGGTCAGACTGGATACT
>NZ_ASJR01000026.1 GCF_000474745.1 Chitinivibrio alkaliphilus ACht1
GTTTTTTTGTTAAAAAAGCTGTGCACTCCAGAGAAAGAGCGCGCATTGCCGCTGCAATTGCAGAATACCCTTTTTCCTCGCATATTTTCTCAAGCTGCATCGCAGCCGGATATATATAGGCAGCATACCAATGCTTCTGTTTGTTTTGATACAAATTTGCATAGGCCCCAAGTGCCTGCAGCAAACGTTGCATGGCACACACAGCAAATAGTTCCTCTGAAAACCTTGGATAACACTGACGAAGATATTCCTTAAGAGATATGCGAAGAGTCTCTGTATACACAGGTGCAATGTACGGATCATACAGAAGAGATGCCACATCATAGTAAGCAGGGCCAAGGCGTGCTCCCTGAATATCCACGAAGGTTATTTCACCATCTTGTACCAGGATATTCTCAGATTGTAAATCTCGATGCACTAATACCGGTTCATGGGAGGCGGCTTTTTGAGCAAGCTGGGCGCACTCTGTATCCCACTCCACATTAAAAATAGGCCGTAAGTGCGGAAAAAGTTCCGTACAGTGAGTTTTACAATAAGAACTTTCCCATAAAAAATACTCTGTTGTAAAGGCACGACTGCCAAGAACGCCATCACGAGGCATTTTGGTATGCCATCGATGAAGTAGAGCAAAGGTATCTTTAAGAAGGGCGAGTCGTTCAGCTTCATTTTCATAGGAAAACAAAATATCCTTTAAACGTCGCGCGCCACCATCTGCCACAAGGAGAACCCCAAGGGGACGATCGTACCCCAACAGGGCAGGAGAAAACTCGGTAATAGCGTTTGTTTCGTGAAGTGCAAGAAAGAAATCCCAGTCAGGATCATGGGGATTCCATACCATCAAAATACAACGTCGATTTCCTGTGGTTGTAATGCGGTAAAATGCGCGTCCAGAGCCGGCGGTTCCCGCCCAGTCCATACGTAAAATTCTTTTGATTCCATGCTGCAAGAGGGTTGTACGAAGAAATGTAAAAACGGGTGTAGAAAGAAATATGTTTGAAGCAATCATCCAGAAACCTCACACCACGGGGCAACAATCTTCCGTGAATACAATCGATCTTCGACGCACACCCCACTCATAAAAACACTCTGCTGTGCTGAAATTGTTGTGGCAGCAACCTGTTCTGCCCATACATAGGCAGAAGCATCCGTGAACAACCCTGACGTAAGAGAATCATGCCACGCAAGCTTTCTCTCAAAATCAACATGCATTCCCAAGGGAAAATCAAAGGGTATTTTTTTATCAAAAATATCCTGATATGCTTGAAGAAGCTCCCCCGGTGTTCCTGTATCACGCCAGTAGAGATCTTCATCTGCCCATACCTCAACCCGTTCTCCCGCTTGTACCATACGTTCCCACACAGGAACCACAGAAAAATCACCGGATGTCATATAAGAAAGAGCTTTTTTCTTGTAAAGTGCTAGACCAATAAAAGAATCACGATCCTCTCCCCATTCAAAGGGGGCTTGAGTTGTCCCACAATACATTCCCTTATGAGAAACGACAGAAGGTGCAACTCCACCTTTCTCACAAATTAATGCTACTGTGGCAGAACTCTTTTCAAATTTATCTCTCAGTTCCATCAAGGGTGCAGCCGTAATAATATCAGCGTTTAAAACGGCAAAACTCTCTTGGGTTTCTAAAAAAGACCGAGCATTATACAACGCTCCTCCTGTGCCGAGTATTTCAGGGTACTCATGAAATGTTGAAACCGAATAAGGAAGCCTCTGAACATACATATCGAGTATATCAGCATGATAGTGAAGATTAATGGCAAGATCATCAATGCCGTTTTTCCTGAAATAACGCAAGGCTATCTCTGCCAAAGGAATACCGCATACCGGTACCAGCCCCTTGGGTATCATATCGGTTAGTGGTTGCAGCCGAGTTCCAAAACCGGCTGATAAGACATACCCAATCATCACAACACCTCCTCATACAACCGTACAGTGTGAAAAGCATCAAGAAACTGTGCATGATCTTCCTTCCAAAGCCCCTGTAACTCACTGATAGTACCATCAGAAGAGATCCACGAGCGAACCTCTGTATCCCCGGTCAATATATCAAAGGGCAGCAGGGTATACTCATATTCATAGGGAGGTGGAAGATATTCAAACTCCCCTGGACACAGGGCAATAATCTTTTGTAGAAGTGCCAAGGTAAAACTCACCGAAGAAAACCCGGGCTTTGGGGAAGGATGAAGCTGAAATCCATGACAGTACTCACCTTTATACATATTAAAGGTGGGAATAAAATCGTGCCGCCGCATCACACAGTCAAACTGTTCCAGGAGCGGCTCCATTTCTCGCCATATCCGGTTCGGAGGGAGCCAGGGAGCACCAAAAAATTCAAAAGGGAGGGTTGTTCCACGCCCTTCTGATATGGAAAGGGCTTCTAAAAAAACCATCCCCGGATATACTCGCGCCGTGGTGGTGGATGGCATATTAGGGGATGGCAAAACCCATGGAAGCCCCGTGTCGCTAAAAGAATGGCTACGACACCACCCCTGTAGAGGAAAAACCCGCACTTCTAAGGTAGGAAAATAGACCTGTTGCAACCAAAGTACCATCTCTGCCATGGTCATGCCATGTGCAGAAGGAATAGATGCTCCCCCAACAAAGGTAAAGAGCTCTTCCCGAAGAACTGGACCATCAATTCCATCAAAGGCAATAGGGTTAGGGCGATCAAATACCCAAAGAGGAATACCGCGTTCAGCAAGAGCCGCCATACACTCTTTCACCGTCCAGATATAGGTATACGGCCGAGCCCCCACATCCTGTAAATCAACAATAAAAAGATCAAGCCCCGACAGCATTGCCTCTGTTGGTTTGCGATATTGCCCATACAAGCTATACTCAGGAATGGCAGCGCAAGAAGCCTCTTCTGCTTCGCTCCCCTCCCATTCAATCATATTATCCTGGGTTTGCCCATACATTCCATGTTGTGGTCCAAAAAACGCTTTCACAGGAAGATTCATCTCTTTAAAAATCGTGCGAATATGCCGTCGGGAGGAATCTACCGACGCAGCATGGGCTAACACCCCAATACCCGTAACCCCTCGCATATCGGGGCACTCTTGAAGAAACCCGTCTAATCCACTCAGCACCATATCCCTACCCCATTGAAGAAGATGTTCAGCCTCTGGCAAAATACACTTTCTCTCAAGAAAAGGAAAGAAGCGCAGATGAAAAAGAGGGAAAACCATGAAGGCCTTCACTCTGCCTGTGAAAAATAATACTATATATTATCTGGGGGAAAATGGTATTTTCTATATAACAAGAACTAATATTGAGGATTTATGACATCTATAGAACACGCTATTAAGGAAAAATACAATGATTTCTGCCATCGAATTTTAAGCGGACACTCCGCCCTCATTCTCACCCATAACTTCCCTGACCCCGACGGTCTCGCCGCATCTATGGGGCTGAAACGCTTTTTTGAGCATCATAATATGGCCCCGTGTACGGTCTCGTTTTCCGGTTTTATCGGACGAGCAGAAAACAGAGAGATGATACAGCAGGTTAATCTTGCCTATGAACCGTTCCAAAAAATCAACCTTAAGGAATATGAGCGTATTATAGTGGTGGACACCCTGCCCAAGAATGGTAATATCTCCATTGGTGAAGATGTGGAGGTTGATGCAATTCTCGATCACCATGGGGACAACAAGTCAATACCGGATTACGATGCGGTCAACCTTTGTTTTCCTGAAATTGGAGCAACATCAACCATTGTCTATCTTCTCTTAAAGATGGGTAATATTCCTATAGACACAACCCTTGCGACAGCTCTGTTCTACGGGATAAAAACTGACACCATGAATATGGCTCGCAACTATTGTGACGATGATATTATAGCCTATAAAGAACTTTTCGATCTTATGGATCACAAGATTCTCTCGCGCATAGAAAACCCGAAACGAGAACCACAATACCTGCAATATCTTCATCAGGGAATAGAAGCCTTTTTCACATATAACAA
Organism: Chitinivibrio alkaliphilus ACht1; assembly: GCF_000474745.1. Classification (NCBI taxonomy): domain Bacteria; kingdom Pseudomonadati; phylum Fibrobacterota; class Chitinivibrionia; order Chitinivibrionales; family Chitinivibrionaceae; genus Chitinivibrio; species Chitinivibrio alkaliphilus. The sequence goes on from NZ_ASJR01000026.1 coordinate 3,983, forward strand.
TTTTGGGTATACGCACATCGGAAAGGTACCTGTACCAGACTACATTCCTGAAATGGCAGATATTTTTCATAAACTGGACAAACTTGAGTGGATCGTATGCAGTGGTTTTTTTGGGAACAGCCTTCTCTTTTCTATTCGATCACTCTCTGAAAACCGTGCGGGCATATACGCCTACAAGCTTGCAACAATTTTCAACGGATCCGGTGGAGGACATTCAACCATGGCTGCGGGCAGAATTCCAGCCCATGATATTGGAGCAGAACTACTTCTCGACAGATTTCAACATGCTCTTTTTTCAGTTTTCTCAATCAATCCGGAAAGCAAAAAGCATGTCCTCGACCTCACCCAGGAATTACCATCGGAGTAACTTACTTTTTTGTATAACGATATATGGTAAAGGCGATCTTCCACGGTCGCTTTTCCTTTCCAAGATGGTGCAGAAGCACCTGCTGATATTCTCGACAAAAGGCCTCCCCCTTCATGGCGATACTCGGATAGATACGTCCACCTGGGCTACACCACTGGACAATTTGGTTCTTGGAAATCCGTCGAAGAAAAGACGCCTCCATGGGGTGTGTGGTTAGCATATACCCATGGGTTTCCAAAAGAGCATCTACCATTTTCCTATTTTCAGCAAGGCGGCTCTCCTCTTCTTTATATACGTTCTCTTCAGCAGAAAGGATGTACTGCCCATACTCTGGGGGGATAAACTCCGAAATTCGACTTCCTTGTCCGGGATATATTTGAGAAAATACCAAGCGGCATGCACCGCTGCATTGAGAGAGATACAAAGAAAGCTCCTCACATACATCGGAATAGGAAAAGAGATCTTTTCCAACAATTAAATCAAATTCCACCTTCGGCGGTATATGCACTGCTACGGTATCTGCCCCCATGTGTTTGCACGAGACAATCCGCGGCCTCTCCAATTCAGTTGCAGAGAGATGACTACGAAAAACCTCTTCATCCGGTTGTGAACGGACAATACTCCATACGCCTCCTTGACGAGCATGCCGGAGCATCTCCAGAGAAATAAACCCTGTCTTTGCATGAATATCGAGAACAAGGTCTGTGGGAGTAACATCACTATAAAAGACAAGGCTGTCACGGAGCTGTTCATAATACTGTTCATCACCGCTCCACGTACGTTGTTCCCACGAGGCATGGGGAATATTCCCTCCCCCATCAGGACGACTATCAAGGATTGTTTCCACCTGTAATTCACGACGACGCATTACCATATCATTAATTTCACGTTCATACCCCTGCTGTGATGGAGTATAAAAAACTCGCCCCCGAATGGTATCAGGCAAATATTGCTGGGCAACCCAATGATCACGGTATGCATGAGGATACAGATATCCTGCGCCATCACCAAGATCACCATCACGGTTTGCATCTTTTAGATGAGAAGGCACCCGGTCTTTTTCAGCCGAACGGACTGCAGAAAGGGCATCGAAGAAAGCCATGGTGGTGTTGCTCTTTTTTGCTGTTGCTAAATAAAGGCACGCTTGTGCAAGAGGATACTGACCTTCTGGCATCCCAATGTAATCATAGGCCTGTGCCGCAGACATTACATAGCCTAAGGCGGCCGGATCGGCCAAGCCAATATCTTCCGACGCAAGTATGATCATCCTTCGAAAGAGAAAACGCGGGTCCTCTCCAGCATACACCATTTTTGCAAGCCAATATAATGCCGCATCGGGATCACTCCCGCGAATAGACTTTATAAATGCTGAAATGGTATCGTAATGGGCATCACCATCTTTATCGTACAACACAGCCCGGCGTTGGATAGACTCTTCAATAGTAGACAGATCGAGATGAATATGTCCTGTTTCATCTGGCGTGGTTGTGATAACAGCAAGCTCAAGAGCATTCAAGGCAGTTCGTGCATCTCCCGCGGCGGTCTTACACAAATGCTCACGAGCAGATGCCGAAAGGAAAATAGAACGCTCGCCAAATCCTCGCACTGTGTCTTCCAAGGCAGTATCCACAACCATTGAAATATCCGCAGCGTCAAGCTCTTTTAACTGGAAAATCCGCGAGCGGGACACAAGAGCTTTATTAACCTCAAAATAAGGATTCTCAGTTGTGGCTCCAATGAGGATTATACAACCCGATTCAACATGGGGCAAGAGAGCATCCTGTTGGGATTTGTTAAAGCGGTGTACCTCATCAATAAAAAGGATTGTCCGTTTTGAATATAAGGAAAACACACGCTGTGCTTCCGTGATGGATTCTCGAATATCCTTCACTCCGGAAAGAACGGCATTAAGGCTAATAAACTGCGCCTTTGTATGGTTTGCAATAATACGCGCGAGGGTGGTTTTTCCACATCCAGGGGGACCATAAAAAATTAGACTTGAAAGTTGATCGGCCTCAATAGCTCTACGTAACAATCTTCCATGACCAATAATTTTTTGCTGCCCCACAAATTCATCGAGATTACGCGGCCGCATCCTATCTGCTAAGGGGGCTTGTTTCTGCTGTCTCTCCTGCGCAGCGCTTTCAAATAAATCCATATACCTACCAGAATAAAAAGAACGAAGGATCAAAGACCCTTCGTTCTTACAGATGTTTACGTATTTTTTACTCTATCTCAAAATCACCGGTCTCAATATGCACCTGCTGAGGTTCATCATACCCCTCTTGTTGTGCTTCAAAGTACGTTGATTTTACAATATGTGGCGTAACAAAAATAACGAGATCATTATTATCAACCCGTTTTTCTGAACGACGGAAGAGAAAACCAACAATTGGAATGTCTTTCAACAAGGGAATCCCTCCTTGAGACTCGCGATTTTCATCAGCCGTAAGCCCACCAATTACAATCGTTTCACCATCACGTACGGAAACATGAGTATTTGCTCCCTGCTCTGTGATAATAGGACCTTGGTCAGTGAGTTCATAGGAACGCTTCAAGGGGTTCAGGTTCATATTAATACGGTTGCCTTGAGTAATTGTGGGCCGCACCATCAGCTCCGTCCCCGCCGGTATCATCTGAGTAACAGAGTTACCTGCCTCATCACGCTGAAGAACAGGAACATTTGCCCCCATAAAAATACTTGCTTCACTGTTTTCAAGCGTCGTGATATGAGGCTCCGCCACCATTTTGCTGTTTGTTTCTGTAAAAAGGTATTCCATGGCAATACGAAACATATCATCATTCAAGATACCATAGGAGGCCCGGCCTAATGGTCCAGCAACAACGCCTTCATCACCGGGAAGGTGCTCAACACCTGTACCCATGGCCTCATTGAAAAAAGACCACTGCACACCGAGATCACTTTGTACACGTGAAGCAACTTCAACAATCTTCACTTCAATGGAAATTTGCATCAGTTCCTTATCAAGATGGCGTATCTTTTCCACAATAGATGGTATACGGTCTGGCAGATCTTCAATGATTAAGGAATTCGTATTCTGCACTGCAGATACTTGCCCACGACTTGAAAGAAGATTCCCCACAGCATCTTCCAAATCCCCTGCAACAGTATTCTCAAGTTCTACTATTTGAATCTGCAGATCCTTAATGCTTTCAAGGTTGCGACGATCCTGTTCACGACGCAGTTGACGCTGAACAAAATCTCCTTGATCCATTACATAGAGATAATTATCCATTTTCTCATAAGTCAAATCCGCCATCCTGCAGACAATGAGAAATACCTCTTGCCAGGTCTTATCGTGGACACTCAAGGTAAGTTTTTCACTCACTCCCGGCGCTACAACAATATCAACATTCGCTGCTGCAGCAATATGATTCATAATCGAAGAGAGCTCCGTATCACGCCACTGCCATCGACTAAATCGTCTTTCCGCAGAGCCAAGCTCGGACAACTCCGCACTATCCTCAGAAGGAATGCTGTCAGTATACGAAGAAGTATCCTGTGCATAGAGAATGCATGATACCAAACAGAGCATGCACATAACGGTTATTTTTTAAAGTTACACATTTCGCAATCACTCCAGCTCTAAGATATTTATTTACGCAATTCTTTTTCAACAACATAGGAAAATCCCGCATCTTCCATTAAGAAGACAACACTTTTTTCTTTTACCCGTAAAACACGACCATTCTCAATGGGATCGTTATGTTTCAAGGAGAATGTTGTCACATCACTCCCAATTTTCTCTTCAAAGAGGGCAAAATTCGTGTTCCGGTCACCTCCGTAAATAACACCAACAAGGGTCATATTATCAACTCGTGGCAAGGCTAAACTATCCTGTTTGCGTTTCTCAGGAAGAGGGATAAAAGGGTCCCGTCCATACCGCGTATAAGTGTATCGTTTCCGTGAACCAAAATCATCTTCTTCGTCACGTATGTCTTCTGTAGCCTCTTCATCTGTCTGAGTTAACTCTGTATCGGTGGATACTTTTGCAGTATCTTCCTCTTCTTGGGCTTCATGCACCGCATGAACTCGTTGATGGTTATGAATTGCATCCCATGTATCAGAACTAATGCGAGTACTATCCTGCACAAGAGATTCATAGACCCATCCTACCCGGCCGTCTTCAAGACGTCCCTGCACCCATCCATTTGATGCATCTAAAAATACGACCCTCGTACCAAGGGGGTACTGCCCAATAATATTTTCTGACTCCTGCGTTGATGGAGAGGTACGAAAATTAACATTATCTCGAACCATGTATAGAACCTGTACTTCATCAGAGGCAGCAGTACGATCTACGCGAAAGGTCTGACTATTCAAGATTTCTCGTTTTTCGTCAGAAGAGAGCTCCTGTTCTGTTTTGAGAAAATCCCCGTGCGCCCAACCGCTATTGTCACGATGCGTAATCTTCACCCAATCGTCACGCTGATCAGTTGCAGCTACGGCCGTTCCAAAATCAAGAATGCCAACAATATTATCTGACCGTACCTCGGGATCTTCGCGAAAATTAACTGTAGATCCAACAATGTACATGGTTTCCGACTCACTGTCTTCAGCAGAACCATACTTATCAGTACTTCCAGAGGAAGATATATCGCTCTTGAGAGGTGCGGTTTTCCTACTGGTTTCTGAAAAATATCCTACAAAAGGGGTATCCTGTTCATTGGCATTATGGAAGTATAAAATATAATCATCACCATCAATGCCAGATGTCAAAAGAGAGTAATTTCGTTCTATGTGATGCACGGCCACAGTCCCACCGTTGGACAACACTACGGAATCTACTCCTAATAAAGAAACATCGCTAAAATCGATAGCGTCCCCTTGTACTATGCCTGGAATAGAAAGGGTGACTATCCCTACCTCACGGCGAATACGGGGCGCTTCCAGACCTGCTCCATGCAAACGCAGTATTTCAAGCTTATCACGCGAAATAACAGTAATTGAATCAATGGAATACTCTCTACTTTCTGCATTGGGGAGCAGAGTGGTAAATTCCGGAGAAGCTTGTGTATCTATCCGAAGAACTATCTGGGAATCTCGCTCACGAATATCAAATGCATCGGGGGAAAGCGCGGATGAATATAAAAACAGACGCATACGGTCCGGTTGAATGTCGTACCCCATTGAGTCAAGGGGTAACTCCTCTGGAAAAGAACGAGCCATACCTACCACACTGGTATCAAAGGTACTTGTGAGAGAAAGAACCACCCCAGAATCATGACCCTGCAGCTCAAACTCATATCCTGTCGAAAGATCAACAACTCCGAGAGCAACTCCACGAGAACCAGACTGAACTTGAATGAAGTCTGCAGAAACAGTTACGCTCAGTATAAACAGTATTAGTGCTACGGTTTGTTTATGCATCATTATTTTCTTACCTGTTTATTGAATATGTTACTAACTTAAATTCAGCAAGAACCGACTCAATAGATCGATTTTTCTGTCGAGAATCCATGTAATCACGGTTATTCAGCTTGCTTACTAAAGATGGCTCGGTACGCAAGTTCAAGTCTGAAATATTTATGATAAGATCCATACCCAGGATTTTCTCGATAAATCGACCTATTTCATGATATCCTCCGCGAAGAACAACCTCATACACCATCCCTGAATAATACTCATGTGATATAGTCTGATTTGGCAAAGGCTTAAAACTTGATGTCAGAAACCCTTCTTCAACAGCCATTTTAGCTAAAGTCCCTATGAGGTCGGGGACATTGGCACTCTCAAAAAACATATTCTGTAATGAATCTCGCCGCCGTTCAATATCACGAACACTCTCTTCCAAGCTCGCTAAATTAGTTGTAACTTGGCGAATCTCGGTTAAGCGGTCACGCTTACCAGCATACTCACTTTCAAGAGATTCAATCTCACCGTAGAGAGGTTTTATTGCAAACCATGAGAGCAAAAAAGCCCCGCCAATCCCAGCAAAAATAATAAGGACAACCCTTTTTACAACCGGATCATTTAAATCAATATTCCGCAAATCCATATATTCCTCTCTTATCGGCTTTCAAAGGATACTTTTTCAAAGCTGTGTCGAAACTCAAATCTGAAGCCCTCATTGTCTCCAGCACTATTCACCTCAACAACTTCCACATCATCAATACCGGGAACACTTTTCAAACGAGCCATGTACTGTCCAACTTCTCCAAAAGACTCTGTTTGCCCTGTTACAGACATTTTATACTGATTAGCAAACTCTATCTCCTCTTCCTCTGCGTTGTCAGGAAGAGGAGGAACAATCTTTTCGCCTTCTATTGTCGTAATCCAGGTATTACGCGGTATTTCACGCACGTATGACTCCATCAAATAGATCCACTCTCCATGATCAAGGGGAATACTGCTCAAGCCGTTGAGCATCGCCAATGCGTCTTGACGCTTTTCTTTAAGATCTTGAATTTGTCGCTCCACATGTTGCTCTGCTGCTATTTTTGTAGAGATCTCAGCAACATCCTCTTCAAGAGTATCACGCTCATTTACCTTAAGAGAATAAAACAAAAAAGCACCGCCCACAAGGAGGATTGACACGAGAAGGGATATGAGAATATCCTTCGGTATTTTTACAGCCCGTCGATAGACACGATACTCATTGGGAATCAGATTAATTTCAATTTTTTCGACCATACTAATTTATCTCCCTTGTAGCCAAGCCAACCGAGACAGATATGAGAGACTCCAATTCAGCCGGCGGCGTGTTTCCACCAAAAAGATCGTCATCATATTTCAGAAAATGAAAGGGGTTGGAACGAACAACCTCCGTGTCAAAATAATTCCCGAAATACTCAATCAATTTCGGAATATAGGCACCTCCTCCTGCCACAACAATTTTATCAAGACGATCAAAGGATTCGTTTTTCTTTAGATATGACAAGGCCATATTAAAATTTGAGCAAAATTCTTCTAGGAGATGGTCAAGAGCAGAAAGAAAACTCTCTTCAGAGACATTTTCGGGAATGCGGTTACGCAACAGTTTTTGCGCATCAGATTCCGGTATACGCAACTGTTTTTGCAACCCTTCTACAAAGTACGATGTTGCCGTATTTATCTCACGTGAAGAGTGAAACAGCCCGTCACGAATAAAGGCAACCCGTGTTTTTTTATTTCCCACATCAAGGAGGCAAAGAGTGTCCAATGCTCCTTCTGAGACACTTTCTAAGGCATAACAATTGTTAAGTGCATAAATATCAACATCGACTACAATGGGGCGCAAACCCGCTTGATACAGTGCGTCGATATAGGCCTGCACAATGTAGTTTTTGGCTGCAACAAGCAGAATTTCCACCTCATCTGACTCAGGAAAATGGTTCAGAATTTTATACGATGTGGTAATATCCTCACTATCAAAGGGGCTTCGCTGGCTCGCCTCATACAGCACCATGTCATTTACATTTTCATTGGGAGCAACCTTAAAACGGAACTTGTCACTTAAAAGACCCTGCCCATTTAAAGAAATAACCACGTCAACAATGGTGGGATCGCATTGATCCACGAGATGTTTTACCGCATCAATAAATTCAGAAACCTTTTTCAGCTCCCCATTTTCAATTGTATCGGGGGGCAGGCTTTTTGCACCTACGGCAGTAAGATAAAACTCATCTCCACGCTTATTGATCTCAATAAGTTTTAAGGAGTGACTGCCGATATCAAGACCGACGCGCTTGTTTGTAGACTTATTAAATAATGGTGCCATATGAGTACTACCTGCTTGCTATAAATCCGTGTACTGTCTTCAGCTAACATTTCTATTAAAGTACCATAAACGTATGATCTTTGCAAGATAAAATAGTTACTATGCATTTATTAAAGCAAAAAAAAGGGGAGCGGTCCTTCGATTTTATCAAAAAAGACGCTATTTATGATAGGGATGTTTCTCAGCAACTGTGGCAATACGATAGATTTGTTCGACAAGAACAAGACGACATAAGCCATACGGAAGGGTGAGGGGGGAAAGGCTTAAGAGGAGAGAACTCTCTCTTTTTACAGACGCGGCCATCCCATGAGCGCTTCCCATAAGAAAAACCATCTCACGCATTGATTGCTGCCGCAGAAACCATTGAGCCAGCTCATGTGTTGAAAAGAGCCGCCCCTCTTCTCCAAGAGCAACAACCACACCGGAGGCTGGTTGTGCTGCACGAAGTAACTCAGCTTCAATACGCATGCACTCCTGAGGGCTTTTCGCCGTGGCAGGACGAAGCATCTGCATTTCCAGACGATGCCACCGGGAAATCATTCGAATATATCGCTGAATCTCCTTTTCATGGGGATAGGTCTTTTTTTATCAAAGCTCACCACACGTATCTGCATGGGATTTACCCTCGCTTCCCACCACTTAAAAACTGCACTTGTTCCCGCTGTTTTTGAAAAATATACTTAACAATAGATTCAACGTCTGCCTCATCTATATCGCTAAAACAAACGCGATGTTTGTAGTTCATCTGTCGTTTTCCCTCTTGTTCACTTACCGAAATCACCTGTGCTTTTATGGCAAACTTCCGCTTATTTAAGGTGAATATCAAGGAAATAACATCATCGGGATCTAAGCTTTGCGTTGATAAAAAGGCCATTCCCCCACCACCAATATCCACGGCGCGAGTCTCTTCCATAAGCTTACCGACCATGGGAGGACTTTCTCTATCTGCCCGCCGTATCACCCGACATTTCACCGGGATATCAACAGTCATACGCACATGCTTGCGCAACTGATTGCGCGATAACTTCGCCGTATGCTCCAAGACAAGATGCCCTTCAGAAGGTGTGGCCTTTACCACAAGAACCTCTGCTGTATATGCACCGTCACCGTTGCGGGTAAACTCAATCCGTACAGTTTTTTCCTGGCGCAAATCCTTCCGTTCCGTCCCTGCCCGATAATACACCGAAAAGGTCAACTCATTCCCCCCGCTAAACACTGCTTGCTCTAGCAACACCTCATCGGTTTCAGGATGGGACAAAGAGATAAACTGCCCACGCTCTAAATTACGCGTAGAAACAACGGGCTGTTCATAGGCGACATGATCGTTTCCAAGCTTTGTACGAATCGTGTGCATTAAGAGCGTTGCATTTTCTGCCTTTGGCGTAAGCCCCCATTTTTTCCGAACTTCCTGGCATTCCTGATCGACAGCCTCTTCAAAAAACTCCAAGGATTGAAATATGGCAGGATAATTGGATTGAGAGACCCGCAAAGCGAGCCTGCGAAGCTCTGATAATTCTCCAGCATCAAGGGAATATTTTTTTGCTGTGGCAAGAAAATTCCTCTCAGCGAAGGTTCGCATTTTTTTATGTTTCATCCGCTCATGGCGAACAGCAAGGATCAATACAGAAAGCAAGAGCAGTGTAAGAATTGTAATAAACACGGCGATTGTCACAGGAGAAGCACCGGGTATTTGAAAATCCGCAGCTGAGGGAGTACGGGTAAATGAAAACCGTTCATTTGCAGAAAGAACAGAAGGAATACCGCCTCCCAAAAGAGCAAGTCGTCCCCATGAGACCTTAGGTGCCTTTTTCATTCTTCTGCTTCTCCTTATATTTAAGTTGTCTCATAATCACCGCTTCACGTTCCCGTTTTCGGTCATAGTATTCAGGAGGCATGCGAAACGCCCGGGTGAGCAACACGGCCCCACAACAAATAAACAGCACAAAAAGGAGTCCAACAATCACATCAAGGTTCACACTATCTCCCGCGCTGGTGGAAGCATATCCTGTAGCAAAGTAGAATCGAGGATCTGCTCCTCTCCAGAAAACAGACGAAACCCCGAAAAATCAAGTTTTTCTAGGGATACCGCCTTATCTTCTTCGGCAAGTTCAAGACATGTCTGAAGGATCGCGTAAGACATTTTGCTTAAATCATGTACATCACGATTGCGATGTCGTCGTTCTCCCATGTTTACCTGGGCCACTCGTTCTATACCATATTTTTGAATATATCGCACAACCAAAGCAGTTTCCACACCATATCCAGTATAAAACGGTAAAGTTTCTAAGATTGATCGTCGAAATCCATACTCCCCTGAGAGCGGCTGAATAAGTTCTGTAGCCGCAGGAAAAAAATACGACAAAAATGGCCGTACCAATAACTCCGTCACTCGCCCGCCGCCAGTGGGCTGATATGTTCCATTTGCTCCCAGGAAGGGCCGCCGGTAGAAAGATTTCACAAACCCCGGCTTCTCTGGGGTGAAAAAGGGACCTAAGAGCCCCGCAACAAAGCGAGATGTAAAATCATGGATATCCGCATCAATAAAAAGTATGATATCACCGCGAGTATAAAATTGCGATCGCCAAAGGGCGAGCCCTTTCCCTCCCTTCCAGTGATCACCCCCAATGCCATAACGCGCATCGAGAACTGAAACCCCGCGTTCATGTGCAACTTCCTGAGTACCATCAGTAGAACCACCATCCACAACAAGCACCTCGTTCACGACTGAATGATTCCTTACAAGATCTGTCAATACTGTATCGAGAATAGCTCCCACGGTACGTGCTTCATTGAGAGTTGGTATAACAAGCGACACGGACTCACCACTGGACCGTACTTCCTGGGATAATTGAGAGAGGTTTGAAAAGTCTTCTGCAGAATAAATCATGAACTTGTCCCGGGTAAAATCTTCAAGGGCATAAAACGTAAAAATATATTGACTATTGCTTGAATCATAGAATATTTTTGGACAGTTTTAAAGCGTTTTTTTACTAAATGAGGTGTAACGAATGAAAACAAAGGTTTTCAACCACAAGACCATCGAGCGAAAATGGTATGTTGTGGACGCTACAGATATGGTATTAGGAAGAATGGCGTCTAAGGTTGCGCAACTGCTTATCGGCAAAAGCAAACCTGCCTACTCTCCAAACCAAGATCATGGCGACCATGTCATTGTCATTAACGCCGACAAAATTACTCTAACAGGACGAAAGGCGGATTCAAAGTATTATTTCCGTCATTCCACCTACCCTGGCGGAGAAAAGATCAGAACCTTCCGGGAACAAATGGAACTTGACTCTACCAAGGTTATTCGTGATGCCGTTCATGGCATGGTACCGAAAACAGCCCTGGGACGTAGTATAGAAAAGAAGCTCCATGTGTATGCTGGAAGCGAGCACAATCAGGCTGCACAAAAGCCAGAACCTATCACTCTTTAATACTAAAGGAGCTTAAGATTGAATAACACGGTATACGCTACAGGTCGGAGAAAGTCTGCGGTTGCCCGCGTGTTTCTCTCCCCCGGAACCGGCAAACGGACAATCAATGGTATTGATGCCGCACAGTATCTCACCACAGAAAGTCTCGTACAGAAAATGGAAACCCCCTTGGCACTGCTTGAGAACAGCAGCAAATATGATGTACGAGCTACAACAAAGGGTGGTGGTATCGGCGGTCAAGCCGAAGCGATCCAACTGGGAATTGCCCGTTGTCTTGCAGAAGAGTCTCCCGAAAATAGAGCTGCCTTAAAAGCTGAAGGCCTTTTGACCCGTGATGCTCGCGTAAAAGAGCGGAAGAAATATGGTCAAGCCGGTGCACGAAAGCAGTTTCAATTTTCAAAACGATAAACACCCCCTACTACACACGCCCGAAATATTGTGGGTTCTGCCGACATGCGGCAGTCACGAACGGGCGGAGGAACAAACCCATACGTACAGGAGAAATATATGTCTTCATTGACTTTAAAAGAACTGCTTGAAGCAGGAACTCATTTTGGCCACCAGACACAGCGGTGGAACCCCAAAATGAAGAAGTTTATTCTATGCCCCAAAAACGGCATTCATATTATCGACCTCAACAAGACAATAACAGGTCTTGACGTGTTTCTTGAGAAAGCGAAAGAAGTAACCGCACAAGGCGGTAAAGTGCTTTTTGTTGGTACAAAGAAACAAATTCGCTCCTATTTAGCAGAAGCAGCAGAAAATTGCGGTATGCCCTATGTTACCAATCGCTGGCTCGGTGGAATGCTGACAAATTTCAAGACGATTAAAAAGAGTATCGATAAAATTGCTGATATTGAGAAAATGGAAGCAGACGGAACGTTTGAAAAATTAACGAAGAAAGAAAGCATTCTCCTTGAAAAAGAAAAAGAAAAGATGCTTGCAAATCTCGGTGGTATCCGTGAAATGACGAAACCAGCCGATATGCTCTTTGTAATTGATACAAACAAAGAAGATATTGCCATTGCGGAAGCACGACGCCTGCGTATCCCTGTGGCAGGTATCGTCGATACAAATAGTGACCCTGATCCTATCGACTATCCAATTCCCGGAAATGACGATGCTATTAAATCTGTAAAAGTAATCGTAGATAAAATTTCCTCTGAAATTAAAAAATCAACGGAAGCTATTAGAATTAAGCAGCAAAAAGAAGGGAAAGAGCCTGCAAAACCTGCAGCATCTCCCTCGGCTGACGCGACTCCAAAGCGGCGGGTCGTAAAAAAGAAACCCGTTGAATCTGACGCATAACAGTCTATGGCCTCTGTACTATTACAGAGGCTTTTTATCGTAACCAACCGTTAAAACAAAAGGATATATACTATGGCAACTATAACAGCAGCAATGGTTAAGGAGCTCCGGGAAAAAACCGGTGTTGGCATGATGGCGTGTAAAAAAGCTCTCACGGAAGCTGAAGGAAACATTGATCTTGCCGTGGATAACCTTCGTAAGCTCGGTCAAGCAAAAGCGGAAAAACGCGCTGATCGTTCGGCCACTGAAGGAAGCGTTTCAGCGGTAACAGATGAGTCGTGCGGTATCATCTTTCAGCTTAACTGCGAAACCGATTTTGTAACAAATAATAAGGATTTCTCTGGATTTATTGATACACTTCAAGATCTGTTCATTGCGCAAAAGCCAGCGTCTCTTGAAGATGCTCTTAACCTGAAGATGGAATCAGGAACCCTTAAAGATTCCATTACTGATATGGTCGCAAAAATTGGCGAAAAAATTGATCTCGGTAGCTATGCACGAATGGTTGCAGAAGAGGGCGAAAAAATCTACTCCTATGTGCATAACAATGGAAAAGTTGGTGCCTTGGTAAAACTTAAAGGTGCTGCTGATGTCCTTGAAAGCGCAGAGACCGAAAAGTTTGGTAAAGGCGTATGTATGCACATTGCAGCCTCTGCACCCCTTGCTGTAAGTCGCGATGATATCCCCTCTGAAGTTGCTGAGAAAGAGAAGGAAATCTTCCGTGAGCAAATTATTAATGAAGGAAAACCTGAGGCAATTGCTGATAAAATTGTTATGGGTAAAATGAACAAGTTTTTTAAAGAGCGTGCTCTCCTTGAGCAGGAGTATATTCTAGCAGATAAACAGTCTGTTGAAGCTGCTGCAAAAGAAGCTGGCAATCTTGAAATTACTAATTTTGTCCTCGTAGAGCTTGGAGCACAAGCATAGTGAGTGACACACATCGGTATGGAAGAATTCTCTTAAAGCTCAGTGGAGAAGCCTTAGCGGGAGATAATGCCACGGGCATTTCTCCTGAGGAGCTGTCCTTTATCTGCACAGAGATTTCTGATATTCACAATGCCGGCGTTGCTGTCGGCATTGTTGTAGGCGGCGGGAATATATTTAGAGGTGTCGCGGGAGAAGATCAGGGGGTTCGACGAACTACGGGAGATACCGTTGGAATGCTCTCTACAATGATAAACTCCTTTATGATTCAGGACTGTTTAGAGCGCCGTGGAGTACCTGCTGTTGTGCTTTCTGCAGTGCAAGCAGACAAAATCGCCGAACTCTTTACGGTACAGCGAGCAGAATCCTATCTTTCACAAAATACTGTGGTGATAATTGGTGGTGGAACGGGGAATCCCTTCTTTACTACGGATTCTGCGGCAGCCTTGCGATGTGCTGAGTTAGGCTGCGATGCCCTGTTCAAAGCAACAAAGGTTGATGGAATATACGATAAAGACCCGGTTCGGTTTCCCGATGCTCAAAAAATACCTGAGTTGACTCACCAAGAAGCCCTTGAAAAGAACTTACAGGTGATGGATGTTTCTGCATTCTCAATCTGTCGGGATAATAGTATCCCTATTCTTGTATTTAAAATGATGGAGAAACGCAATCTCCTGCGGGCCGTAACTGGAGAATCTATTGGATCACTTGTACGGAAAGGTGTATAATTATGGTAGAAAATGCAATGAACACAGCAACAGAGAAAATGGACGAAGCCCTGGATAGTTTGAAGCGTTCTTTTCAGCGTCTTCGTACTGGAAGAGCAACACCGGATATGCTGGAAGGAATAACTGTAGATTACTATGGTACTGCGACTCCTCTTAATCAAGTTGGAAATATCTCTATTCCTGAAGCTCGCCTAATTACAATTCAGCCTTGGGATAAAACCATACTTGGTGATATCGAAAAGGCCATCTTTTCTTCAGAGCTTGATCTCACACCACAAAACGATGGAAATCTCATCCGCATTCAAATACCGGCACTCACAGAAGATACCCGCAAAGATCTAGCCAAAGAGTGCAAAGCCATGGGTGAAGAAGCGAAGATATCCATTCGAAATGCACGAAGAACTGCAAATAGTATGCTGAAACAATCTTTAAAAGATAAAGAGATTACTGAGGACGACGAAAAAGCAGGTCTTGATGATATTCAAAAACTGACTGACTCATACAGCAAAAAAGTAGACGATGCTGTTGAAGTAAAAGTAGCTGATATAATGGAAATATAAGAAAGGGGGCATTTGTTTGCCCCTTTTTTACAGCATGAACTCTCATACTACGTATAAACAGGTCCTCTACACATTACTCTTAGAAATCCCCAAAGGGCGGGTTACCACGTATAAATCCTTGGCAATCTGCCTTGGTTCTCCCCATTTGGCCCGCTATGTAGGTACCCTTCTTGGACAAAACGAAGATCTTTCCCGGTATCCCTGCTACCGTGTAATATGCTCCAATGGATCAATAGGAGGCTATCGTTTAGGGGTGGAAGAAAAGAGAATACGGCTCTCTAATGATGGTATTACCATTCACAACTCTACCATCGATCTTTCCCGTTACGGATTCTCCTCTTTCTCTTCTATCTCTTTGTAAAAATATGTCTTACAACACGGACACTGCCCCCATCCAGATCCAACTTGGGACGTATCCTTTGCAGGAGATGGCTCTTTTGCTACAGTTACCGTTATAATCCCCGTTGGAACGGTAATTATTGAGTATCCGATAATCATGGTTACCCCAGAGACAAGTCGCCCTACAGCAGTCATAGGAACGATATCACCGTATCCAACAGTGGTAACAGTAATAACAGCCCAGTAGATACCTTGAGTAATAGAGGTAAATCCATGTTCTTCACCCTCTATTACATACATGACCGTTCCAAGAAACACAATAAGAATACTGATACAGATAAAAAAGATGATTATTTTATACATACTTTGCAGAAGCGCCTCTCCCAGCTGTTCTGCTTCACGGGAAAACCGTGCTAACCGAAAAAGACGCAGTATGCGTACTAACCGAAGAATACGAACCATACGTACTGACCCCATACCGGGTATTCCGGTGATGAGTGAGGGGAGAATAGCAAGGATATCAATTATTCCAGCAGGACTGAGAATATAGTCTAGCGGACGTTTTGCCACATACATACGGAGAGCAAGTTCTACACTAAATAATGCTGTAACAAATAATTCAAAGGGAAAAAAGATTCCATGAAACCGAGGAATACTTTCCACAATAACATGGAACGCCGACAATACTATTGCGGTGATAATGGTAAGATTAAAGATCCTTCCCATGGGAGTGTCGGTGTGTGTAACCATACGATCCATGCGTTCTCGAAAAGACGCCATCTCTCACCTCACAAAAATAAAGCACACCATCTCAGATGGTTACCCGATAAAGCAGATCAAGCAAAAAAGCAGAAAGCCCCGCCACTAAAAGGAGTTTCACCCATCGTGCTGCCACTGCATACTCATGCCGTTGAAACGCGTAATACCACAGATAGTGCAGAGGAAAAACCCCCAAAATAACTGCCACAGCATATATCAGCGGAGCTGGCAGAATAAACAAGGGGATACCAAAAAGTACTGCAGTACTCCAAAACAACCTACGCATAAGGCGCGCTCTCTGATCTTGTGAAAGCAAGGCCGATGTATACACACCAACAGCGCGATCACCCGCTTCATCGGCAAAATCCTTCAAGAGTTCACGAATAAGGTTGGCTGCTCCAGCAAGAAGAGCAGGCAAAATCACCTGTTCAATCTGCCCCCCAAAACTTCCATAAAAGAGTGTATATGAAATCAAGAGTGACACCAGAATATTCCCCCACAGAAGGGTCGCCTTAGCCCATAGAGTGTAGAGTGTAAGAAGCACCAAAGGAACCACCGTAGCTACAAATAACCCAAAAGAGATAGTCGCGGCAGTGCCCAGAGCGTATATACCTAAGAGAAAGGCTAAAAATCGGCCTTGCCTAGGGGAAATATCTCCCCGCACTAAGGGGCGCTGCGGGTGACTAATGCAGTCGGCACGGTAATCATGGAGATCGTTTATGACATTACCGTAGGCAAGACTTGCCGCTGCACACGCCACACGAAAAAATAGCTCCCCGTGAGAGCCGTGGCCGGAGAGATACCATCCCACAGTCACGCCACCTACGGCCATAACCATATTTCCGGGACGCATCATCCGGAGAGCTCCACGAAGAGTACGGATCATGCCCAGAACCGTTCAGCCGACTCCACAGCCTGACGCATAAGTGTCATAATAGTCATGGGACCAACCCCGCCAGGGACCGGAGTATAGGCGGAAACACGCTCACGACACCCCTCTAAATCAATATCGCCGCACTTTTCTGCGGGGTGATACCCTGCGTCAATAACAACTGCACCGGAGGAGATCCAGTCAGCTTGAATAAATCGGGGAATACCCACCGCACCGACAACAATATCCGCAGCAGCAACCTTCTCTGCCAAGCCTTCTGTCTTCGAATGACAAATAGTTACCGTCGCATTCTGTGCTAATAACATCATTGCCAGAGGTTTTCCTAAAATGGGGCTTCGCCCAATAACCACAGCATCTTTTCCTGCAAGGGGGATTTCATAGTGAGAAAGCAGAGCCATGATTCCTGCGGGAGTGGCAGCACCAAAGGCAGATTCCCCCATGGCCATACGACCAAACCCATGGCATGTCAAACCATCCACATCTTTTTCGAGGCTAATTCTATCGAAACAGCGTCGCTCATCAATATGCTTCGGAGCTGGATGCTGAAGCATAATACCGCGTACTGCGGGGTCTGCATTAAGCTCATCAATGGTCTGAAGCAGTTCCTCCGTGGTTGTTTCTGCAGGCAGATGAATCCCCCGAGATACAAGTCCAACACGGGTACATGCAGAACCTTTCATTTTCACATAGGTGTGGGATGCGGGGTCATCCCCAACAAGAATGGTGGCAAGGGCAGGGGCATGCCCTTTGTTCACAAGCGTTTTAACACGGAGAGACAAATCAGCTTCAATCTCCGTAGCATATTTCTTCCCATCAAGAATGAGGGCCATGAATACTCCTTATTCAGATCACTAGTTTCAGAAAAATATATTACGGCAGTAACAAAAAAGAGGGGCGCATCAACAGAGCCATGTGAGAATCTTTTTTCTTTGACGGATATAGAAACATATATTGCTATTATACCTACACAAAGGAGCTATTATGCAGTATACACAATTAGGTTCAAGCTCTCTCCGTATCTCCTCAGTCTGTTTAGGCAGTATGACCTGGGGACTCCAAAACACCCAGGAGGATGCAGATTCTCAAATAGAGTACGCCCTCTCGCAGGGAATTACCTTTATTGATACCGCAGAGATGTATGCTGTTCCTCCCTCACCGGAAACGTACGGAAAAACTGAAACAATTATTGGAAACTGGCTCAAGAGAAATAGGGAAAAACGATCCGACATTGTACTGGCAACAAAGATTGTCGGCCCTGGACTTTCATGGGTTCGGGGAGGAAGTGTCTTAAACAAGGAATCCGTTATTGCGGCGGTTGATGCTTCGCTCGCGCGTCTTCAAACCGACTATATCGACCTGTACCAACTGCACTGGCCTCGACGGGCCACCCCACACTTTGGTAAACAGTGGCCGGGAAAGATATCCTTTTCAGAGGTTGATGTCGATGCAGAAAAAGCTCATATGCACGATGTGTTGTTGGGAATAGACGCGGTGATTCGTACGGGAAAAGTGCGATATGTTGGCCTTTCCAATGATACACCTTGGGGGATACAGTCTTATCTGGAGCTCGAAAAAGAGTATGGGCTTCCCCGTATCGTCTCAGTACAAAATGAGTTTAATCTCACCCACGCAAAAGACTGGCCCTTCCTGTTGGAACAGTGCAGACATGAAAACATAGCCTATCTTCCATGGTCTCCCCTTGCAGGAGGGCTTCTTACAGGAAAATATCACCGGGGGGCACGTCCTGAAGGTGCTCGCTGGAGCTTGAAGAAAGATTCAACCCCATTTCGTGATACTGAAGCTGCGCATCGGGCTGTTGCTGCGTACGGAGCAATTGCTCAAAAATATGGATACACCCCTGCCCAACTTGCTCTTGCGTGGTGTGCCTCAATTGAAGGGGTAACCGCCCCGATTATTGGCGCAACAACCATGGAACAACTCAAGGAAGATATCGATGCCTTCAAACGCCCCCTCTGCGATGAAGCACGTCAAGAAGTTGAAGAGGTTTTCCAGACATTTCCCGCCCCATACTAGGAGGAACAATGATACAAACAATTCCCCTTTTGACTGATAACTATGCCTACCTTATTTCTCACGGGCCACACCGGTATCTTCTAGATCCCGGCGAGGCAGAACCAATCCTGAAACTGCTCACAGAAGATCCCCAAGATCTTTCCGGAATAATTCTGACCCATTATCATATGGACCATATGGGAGGAGCTGCGACGCTATCACAGAGAACACACGCGCCGGTCTACGGTCCGGCGCCAGCTCCCTTTTCTTGGATACATCCTCTTCATGACGGTGAAACCCTTCCCTTGGGTAAAAACGAATTGTACTTCCTGTCTCTGCCCGGTCATACAAAAACATCAGGTGCCTATTATTCATCTGCTTCTGCCTCCCTTTTTACCGGCGATACCCTCTTTAGTGGCTCATGTGGACGAATTTTTGAAGGAACCTGTGAAGAAATGTTTCATTCCATGGAGCGCTTAAAAGCCATGCCGGAAGAAACGCGTGTCTATTTTGGCCACGAATACACCAGAAAAGTACTCCCCTTTGCCCGCACCATGGAGCCATCTAATAAAAATATCGTTGCGTATGAAAAAACCCTCCTTTCCTGCTCAACTCCCAGCACAATTGGCCGTGAAAAAGCAATAAACCCGTTTTTTCGCACAGACTCTCCTGAAATAAAAGAGCACCTCTCTCTTCCCGGAGCATCCTCGAAAGAGGTGTTTTGTGCCCTACGTCGGGCAAAAGATCGGTGGTAATAAAAAAAACACAGTAATTTTTCTCCTGTTATTGTACACTATTGGAGTGTACACACACGGGGAGTTGAGCTATGTATCTACACCGAATCCGCAGCGTGATGATATATTTTATTGTTCTTACAACAGTGTGGGGAAGAGATACCCTTACCGTGGGAGTACAGGATTTCCACTGTTATCTACCCTATTCGGCCTATGACGGAATGATCTTTTCCGGCTTTGAGCGCGAATTACTCGACCTTTTTGCCACAAAGAAGGGATACTATTTCCACTATACTGCCTACCCGATTAAACGTCTTGATCGAGCTTTTGTAGCTGGAAACATTGATATTCGTATTCCCGATAATCCATACTGGGCCCCGGAAATAAAATCTGAGGAGCAGGTTCTCTATAGTGCCCCCCTTGTATCCTATATTGACGGAGTAGTGGTGCAGCAAGGAAGAGACACCATATCTCTTAATTCCCTTGATACCCTTGGGGTTGTCCGAGGATTTACCCCCAAACCATACCTCCCCTCACTTTCTGAAGAAACAATCTATATCCACGAAAACAGCGATATTTCCGGGCTATTAAAACAAGTGGCACAGGGACGAATAGACGGAGCCTATATTAATGTGGCTGTAGCATATCACCACATGAAGCAGTGGGACCCTGAAGATCGTCTCGTTTTTGCACAAAACCTTCCCTTTGTACACAGTACGAGACATCTTTCTACAATTCATACCCCCCAAATAATTGATAAATTTAATACCTTTTTAGAAGAAAATGCCTCTGCAATAGAGCTTCTCAAAGAAAAATACCGGGTAGAAGAGATCTTTAAAAGAAAGAATGTACGCAACTAAGAGATCATACTGTATAAAAAGGTAACATATCACTTGCACAGAAAGTTACTGGAGACGCATATTTCCTAAAACACATATATGTTTTATAAACTATAGGTTCTATGAAGGCAATTACACTATCTCTAGGAAAAACAGATACACAATTCCACAAGCGTATAGAGGATATACGTACCAGGCCGTACTGCCTTTTACGCAGCCCCGCAGGTATCCCGGAAAATCTGTCCGAACGGACTGCCCATATACAGGCACACCTTGATGTACTTATTTTTTTTGCGATATCCACCGCAGATTTTTCCCGTAAAAATCTGCACGAACTCTTTGCTGCGGGAATTCACGGACTCATTATCGACGGAATTTCCTCCCCTGTTCTCACCCTCTCCACCTATGCCCACACTCTGTTTGGGACGGGAGCCCTCTTTGTAAAATCAGAGAAAGGAGACAACGAGACTATTTCCCAGTGCCGTTCCCAGGACCTTATCCCCCTGTCATACAGCGAAGGGGTAATTCAGCCGGAAGAAATAAGCCGCTCCCGGAAACTCCTCCGTTTTGCTCGCTATTTCCCCCCCTTTCAGGAAGGGTCTCTTTCCCTGCAGCAGAAAATTTCCCTTCGCTTTCTTATTGAAAGCAGAAACCTTCGGAGACGCCTTATGGTGCAGGAGACGGCTGACTCCTTTGAATCAAGCGGGTTATAAGAATGAGACGCTTTCACATTGATATGCGGCCCCTGCCCCTGCTGTTTCTCCGGGAATACCGTAATGCCCTCGTCCTTGCTCTTCTCACGGCGCTTTTCCTTGTCTTTATCCACGGGGACTCACCCGATCCTGCCCTGTCCACTGAAGCCTATCGGGCAATGGTAATATTTGTCCTTGCGGTTATTCTCTGGGTAAGCAATCTCCTCCCCTTAGCCATAACATCCCTGTTGGTGTTGGGCCTGCTGGCCCATTTTGAAGTGATGGCCGCCCGCCAGGTATACTCCTTTTTCGGCAACAGCGCCCTCTTTTTTATCCTTGGCGCCTTTATCATTTCTGCGGCAGTTCAGGCATCCGGATTGAGCAAACGTATTGCCGTTACAGTGCTCAGAGCATGCGGGAAAGAAAAATACTCCCTCATCTGCGGTGTATTTTTTCTCTCTGCCGGTCTTTCACATATTATGCCGGAACATGCCGTGGCAGCACTTATGTACCCAATTCTGCGGGATATCCTTCCCCTTGTTGAAACAGAAAAAAAGAGCGGCCCCTTTCAGGAGTACCTTTTTTTCTCCATGGCATGGGGGTGTATTATCGGCGGAGTGGTCACATTTCTCGGGGGTGCACGAAATCCTTTGGCCATCGGAATCCTTCAGGAAATGAGTGCCGCAGATATATCCATGGGGCGATGGATCATTGCCGCTGCTCCGCCCATGTATATTTTGGGAGCCCTGGTACTGCTGTTTTTTCGCCTTACCCTGAAAGATGATGCCCACAGTTCCATACATATTGCAGCATTACCGCCCCTGCCAAAGATACATTTTCGAGAGATAAAAGCCGGAGTTATTCTTTCAGTTACCATAGCCCTGTGGGTATTTGGAAATGCCCGCTTCGGCATTGCAAATATTGCCCTTATCAGTGCATCCCTCTTTTTTGTTCTCAATGTTCTGTCCTGGGAGGAAGCAAAAAATGAGATAAACTGGGGGATTATACTGATGTACGGAGGGGCCATTGCCCTGGGAACCTCCCTTGACCGCCTTGGCGTATTGGAGTTGATGGTGGACACGCATTTGAGCACCCTTCAACTCTCTCCCCTACTGTTTATAGGCGCTATCGCCGCCATCTCAATCATTCTTACGGATTTTGTCAGTAATGCCGCCGTTATCGTGATTCTTCTTCCGGCGGCTATACGAATGGCTCCCGGTGCAGGAATATCTCCCGAATTGGCAACCCTTTCCATTGCCATTCCTTCGGGGCTTGCCTTCATGCTTCCCATGAGCACGCCTGCCATGGCCATTATTTACGGATCGGGAAAGGTAAATCCTGCCCGTACTCTGCGATATGGCCTTGTCCTCAACACGATCTCATGGATATTCTGTGTGAGTGCTGCAACCTGGTACTGGCCCCGCCTCGGAATATGAAATCGTGGTCATTTTTCCCCATACCCAACTCGCGCCCGCCAATCTATGGTTAAAACCATTTTAACGTGTGTATCCTGTGCTGCTACGCCATGGGGAATATCCACCGGCATGATAATCTGCTCTCCCGCTGTAAGTGTATATTCCACATCTTCAATCTGCACCCGGGGCTGCCCGTTAACAACAGCAAAAAGTGTGTCATAGGGCGCAGAATGAGTGCTAGCTTTCTAGATTCATTACCGGGAAAACGCCTCCTCACGGCATATAAAACCGCAGGGCAGCACCGTCATCCACCCGCAAAAAATAGACTCCCGGGGAAAGATTGGGGATACCGTTCTCCCCAAAATCCCCCAAGGACAGTCGCCCTCCGGCGGGTGCAGGAAAAGAATAGAGGAGCCGACCGCGCATATCATACACCTGAAGAGGTTTTCCCATCATATCCTGAGAAAAACCAATCTCTCCATCCCGGATATGCAGTGTATACCCATGCTTTCCATCACCATCTGGCAGAACAGATGTTTCACCTCCAAGGAGGCGGGTAAAGAGGTCTATCAAAGCATCATTTGCCCGGGTGGTATCGGGGAGTGAGCCGTAATCATCGTAGATACCGAAATTATCCTCATTCCAGGTATGATAGGTGAAATGAATATTCGAGCTTTTAAAAATATCAACGACATCTCTCACCCAGTCAAGCCCGCCGCGATTATCAAAGCAGTGATTCATAAGACCGAACTCTCCACAATAAAGTGGAGTATTTGTCCTCTCTCCCCAGGCAAAATATTTACCAATACTATGTTCAAGCGCATCTTTTCCCCGGGTAAGAACCGGGCCTTCACCGGTTTCAAAATCAAGCCTGATCTGAGCGACTCCCTCTGTAGATGCGGCCTCCCGTCTCATCTTGCCGTCAAGCCGGTAGCTGTATCCCTGTCGAGCAACTCTTCGCCAGGAATCCGAACTGAGGTTGCCGTCCTGGGCGACATTCTCGATAAAGAAATACTCTCTTCCCGATTCTGCCACCGTACCCCCAGTCCCTGAGCCATCCGAACTCCAGAAATAGGGAGCTTCACTCTCTTCCGCACGCATAAAGAATATGGTATCTGTAAGTATGCCACTTTCATCATACTCCGTAAGAACCAAAGAATCATAATACACCCTGCCAATCCCTGATGCTCCAACTACGGTAGGCCGTAAGACCTTTATTTTTTCGTCCTCAACCGTATGCATCACCCCTTCATACCAGTGCCAGCTCTCATCATCAACTATTTTCGGGCTGTTGAACAGTGCTGTATACCACTCACCGTCAAAACTTTCAATTCGACGGGGATCAGGATAGACACCACCCTCGCCCATATCTATCCACGAAGCATACTGATGTGTGTAGTGAATCGGCTCATAAAAATGAAAGGTGTAGACAAGATTATTGT
>NZ_ASJR01000027.1 GCF_000474745.1 Chitinivibrio alkaliphilus ACht1
TCAGTTATCTTCAGTTATCTTCAGTTATCTTCAGTTATCTTATCCTGACTATATCCCTCTTGGCACACTTCTACGTATTGAACATGTGTTGGTGGGTGGTTTCTCTCAATAAAAATCAGCTTCTTTTTTGGTTTATCATACCTCTATTGTACTTTTCCAATATTCTATATTAGTGAGAGATATGGAAGGGACAAGAATTTTGTGCAGGAGAAAATATGAATACTGGTTTTTATGGTTATACGGCAATTACAATTTATGGTGAAGAAGTCTCAATGCAAACCTATCGAAAGCAGTTTGTCCTTGTAGTTAATACTGCCAGCGAGTGTGGATATACTCCTCAGTATGCTGGATTACAAACTCTCTATGAAAAACATAGTGATAGTCTTACGGTGTTGGGCTTTCCTTGTAATCAGTTTGGAGAGGAAGAGCCGGGAGATGCTGAGTCTATACGGTCTGGTTGTTTAACCACCTATGGCGTTACCTTTCCTGTCTTTCAGAAGATTTGTGTAAACGGGAAGAATACTCATCCTCTGTATCAGTATTTAAAGAAGAAATGTCCGGGAAGTAATGGTAATGCCATAGAAGGTAATTTTACGAAGTTTCTTATAGACCCAATGGGATGTCCCATGAAGCGTTTTTCTTCCTCTGTTACCCCCGAAGAGATACATCAGTATCTTAAAAAACAGGGCGGATTATAGCACCGGATCTTGGGGATGTGTTTTTGCCCAGACTTGTTTTACAATAAGTGGCAGTATTCCAGACAGGGCAAGGGGAAGGAGTATTTTTGGGGTGAGTATGGTGTCCATTGCACCGGTGTGAAATTCTGAAAGTTGCGCACCCGTATATACCAAAAGGAGACTAAGGGGCATAAGGCCCATCATGGTTGCTCCCGTATATATGTGAAAGGGGATTCGGGTTATCCCAAAGGCCATATTCAGCAATGGAAAAGGAATTCCAGGTATTAAGCGAAGACAGAACGCGTACAGAAAAGGAGTGTCTGAAATACCATGGTTTATCCGTTGTAAAAGCTGTGGTGCTTTTTTCTTTGTATAGTTACGGAAAAAAAACGTCCAAGAAAGAATGAAAGTATGGCAGAAGTGATGCCGGAGATGATTGTGTAAATCACTCCGTAGACAGGCCCATACATAAATCCTGCGGCAATGGTGAGAAGGGCTGCTAAGGGCGCTCCCGCTGCGGTAGTACTTACATAGGTAAGGTAAAAGACAGGAATTGATGCTTCAGGGTGTTCTTCTTGCATGGCGATTATTGCCGATACTGTAGATTCAAGGGGAAGCTGTGTAAAAAGAATAATTCCGCTTATTCCCAGAAATACAAGAAAAACAGATTTCATCATAGGGCTCCCAAAAGAGAAGAAAACCTGGAGAAAGTTGTTTCTCCAGGAATAAGTATATTATGCCCCGAATGCTTCTTTTAAAAACTGAAGATCAAGCTCAGGATATAGGACAAACTGAGAGAGAAGAGTTGATACGCGTTTCTGAGCAGTTGTTTGCACCTCTGCAGGGAGTTCGTATTCAATCTTACTCGGTTTTCCCGCATTTTTCCCCGATTGCACCACCCCGGGAGAAGTGTTTTTGAGGATATATGCAATAATGTCTGTAATTTCTTCCATTTCTGTCGTGCCCATACCCAAAGATGTTATGGCTGCAGTACCAATACGGAGGCCGCTGGTAATCATGGGGCTGAGAGGATCAAAGGGGATTGCATTCTTATTGAGGGTAATACCGCATTCTGCAAGGGCCGCTGCAGCTTGCCGTCCCGTAAGGTCGAAAGAGGCACGCGTGTTTATCAGAAAGAGATGGTTGTCTGTACCGCCGGAAACAACTTCAATCCCCTGTTTCATGCAGGTATGCGCAAAATGAGACGCATTATCTACAATGGATTGAGCATAGTTCTGAAATTCCGGCTGAAGCGCCTCTGTAAAGGCCACGGCTTTTGCTGCCATGACATGCGAAAGCGGTCCGCCAAGAACCAAGGGGCACCCCTTATCCATGTGCGGGGCAAATTCCTTTGTAGAAAGGACCAAACCACCTCGGGGGCCGCGCAGGGTTTTATGGGTTGTTGATGTGACCACGTGGGCATGCGGAACAGGATTGTAGTCTCCTGTAAACACTTTTCCCGCCACAAGTCCCGCAAAGTGGGCCATGTCAACCATGAGCACTGCTCCCACTGCATCAGCAATTTCACGAAAACGCTTAAAATTTATCTTCCGCGGGTACGCAGAATATCCCGCAAGAATAATCAATGGTTGTATTTCACGTGCTTGTGCTTCTATGGCATCGTAATCAAGAAGATGGTCTTCCTCTGAAACGCCGTAGCTATATGCATCAAACATCTTTCCCGATACGTTAAACCGGTAGCCATGAGTCAAATGGCCCCCTGCGGCTAGGTCTAATCCAAGAAGACGCTGGTTACCCAAGGCAGAACGAATGCTATTCCACTCCTGCTGCGATATGGCCATGGGGTTTTTAACTCCCAGAGCTTCAAGGGCTGGCGTGCCGATACGCGCATTAAGAATACCCCAGAAAGCCACCATGTTTGCATCAGCACCACTATGGGCTTGTACATAGGCGTGGTCAGCTCCAAAGAGATCACAGGCCTTTTGCGCCGCAGATGCCTCAATGATATCTATGTTGTGACACCCTTCGTAGAAGCGCGAATAGGGAAAGCCTTCGGCATATTTGTCCGTAAGGAGATTTCCCATGGTTAATTGTGTCGATAAGGAGCAGTAATTTTCACTGGCAATAAGCTTGAGTTTGCTTCGCTGGTCTTCCAACTCATTCACTATGGAAGCGGCTATTTCCGGTGCCACCTGTGCGGTTTTTTCAAGGTTGGCTACATAGGCAACCATGCCGGGGTCCAGGTCGGTTCCTGCTGTTTTTTGCAGATACTGGTTCAAGGCAGACATTTATTCTCCTCGTATTAGAAATGTTTCTTGTTCAAATATATATGACGGCAAAAGACAATACACAGAGTAAAGGAGTGGTTGGATTAATTCCCGCGTATTTTTATGAGCACCCTGTTTCAAGATGTTTGATATAGCGCGAAAATCCATGGTCGTTGAGTGATTTAGTGATGACAGAAATAGGGTATGGGGTTTGGCGAAAGGTTGGGATTATCTGGTGTGAATCTGCGGTGAGCAATACCCATGAGGCATGGGGGGAGCCATGTTTCGGTTTTCCCACGCTTCCGGGGTTTATCACCGCGGTCGCACCGTATCTTTCGGAATAAGGTATGTGTGTGTGCCCACAGAGAAGATAATCAGCATCAATCAGCTCAGCCATGGTTCTTGTATAAGGGGTGCCGGCATGACAATACTCTTCCATTGACTCTGGTGAACCATGGCAGAGAAAAAATGTAGCTCCGTGCCAAATAAAGCGAATGGATTGAGGTAACATCGCCAGCCACGAATGATTTTTTCTTGTGAGAGTATGCCACGTCCATGAAAAGATATCGGGAGTGGTTTGGGGTGAAAACTGTTTTGTAAGAATGGCATGGTCATGATTTCCCAGAAGAGAGCGGACCCTATGCTCCTGGAGAAGAAATATGGTTTCATTGGGCATGGTATGATACCCCAAGGAGTCACCCAGATTATAAATTTGAGTGACTCCCTCTTGCTGTATTTCATGAAGCACCGCAGAAAGGGCAGGACTATTACTATGAATGTCTGAAATAACTGCGTATTTTTCCATGGAGATTTCTGCTTACGCGAGAGCTTGTTTCAGAGCTTCTGCCTTATCAGTTTTCTCCCACGTAAAATGGGCATCTTCCCGACCGAAGTGACCATTCCGTGCAGTTTCACGAAAAATGGGGCGTTGGAGATTCAAAGCAGAAATAATGGCAGCAGGGCGAAGGTCAAATACGCGCTGTACCGCCGCAATAATTTCCGCATCAGACACTGTTCCGGTGCCGTAGGTATTTACCGTAAGTGACATGGGTTCTGCCACGCCAATGGCATAGGCTACTTGCACTTCACAGTGTGTAGCCAGACCAGCGGCGACAATGTTTTTAGCAACCCATCGAGTTGCATATGCGGCTGATCTGTCCACTTTAGATGGATCTTTTCCAGAGAAGGCACCGCCCCCATGAGCACCATAGCCACCGTAAGTGTCAACAATAATCTTACGTCCGGTGAGCCCACAATCTCCCTTTGGGCCGCCAATAACAAATCGTCCTGTGGGATTAATGAAGTATTTGGTGTTTTCATCGAGATAGGATGCGGGGATCACTTGAGAAATCACCTTTTCAATCATATCTTTTTCAATTTGCTCATGTGAAACGTCTTCTGTATGTTGCGTTGAAATAACAACTGCATCAACCCGTCGTGGTGTAAGTCCATCGTCATCATACTCTACGGTAACCTGTGATTTTGTGTCAGGGCGGAGGTACGGAAGGACTCCTGTTTCACGCAAGGATGCAACCTTCTCAACCAATCGATGAGACATATGAATGGCCAGGGGCATAAGTTCGGGAGTTTCTTTACAGGCATAGCCAAACATCATACCCTGATCACCAGCGCCCTGTTCTGCGAAAAGCCCTTCTCCTTTGGTTACCCCTTGGGAGATATCAGGAGACTGCTTGTCAAGGGTAACCATGACGGCACAGTTTTCATAATCGAAGCCAATGGCAGGGTCGGTATAGCCGATTTCCTTAATGGTATTTCGGACCACATCCTGTATGTCCACGATAGCCGTAGTAGTTACTTCACCAGCAATAATAACAAGACCGGTAGTTACCATGGTCTCGCAAGCAACACGTGAATGGGGATCCTGAGCAAGCATCGCATCGAGGATGGCATCTGATATTTGATCTGCAACTTTATCCGGGTGACCTTGTGACACACTTTCAGAGGTGAAGAGAATTCCCACGGATGGACTCCTTTCAGAGAATTATATGATTTTTTTAATATACATAAATGTAATGTGAATGATGGTGAGATAATTCACGTAGATGAGTCTTCAAAGATTCTTTAGAGGACCTTCGTTCGTATTTTATTTGACACTTGTTCCACCACAAGTACCACCACAAGAATAAGCAAGATAATCATCATCGCTTCATCAAACCGACGTAATGACATGGCGGTACTTAATTCCACACCGATACCACCGGCTCCAACAAGTCCTAAGACTACGGCAGAGCGTATACCCTTTTCAACAGAATATAGACTGGTTGCTACCATTGAAGGAAAGCTTAGGGGAAGCACTGCTCCGGCAATAACTCCGCATCGGCCTGCACCAGTAGATTCAAGGGCGTGAATTGGCCCTTGGTCAACTTCGTCAATACGCTCTGCAAAAAAACGTCCGCAAAATCCGATCGTATCTACCATAATAGCCAGTATTCCTGCAAGCGGTCCAAGGCCAACTGATATGACAAAAATGAGTGCCCAGATGAGATCAGGGACGGTGCGCATGGTAGAGACGATGGCACGAACGCTATAGCGAAGAGCCGTGAAGGGACTTGTCTTTTTTGAGGCGATAAGTGCAATGGGGAGGCTACATACGATTCCGGAGAATGTTCCTACGATCACCATTTGAAATGTTTGTAAAATACTGCCGCTCAGAGCTGTGACCCGGGTTACATCTGGCGGTATTGCGCGGCTCAGAAATGTAATAAGATTCCCTACACCACTACTGAGACGGGAAATTGTTATATTTGCGGAAAGAAATCCCGTAACAAAAAATACGAGAAAGATACTCCCCACAATACAAGAAAAGAGAGAGGGCCATTTCCAGCGCGGTGGTAGGTATGTAAGGGCAGATTTGCTGTTACGCATATTGACATTCCTTTCCATGGTTGAATACACGCTCATCTTTCGTCATATGAACCGCCTCAGTACGATATAAGAAGGAAAGGAAGTCTTCGTCTAAGGTGTTTACACGGGTATCGCTGATAATTGAACCGTGCTTTAGGGCAATAACGCGGTCTCCAAACTGTTTTGCAATCTCAATTTGGTGAAGTACGCAGATAAGAGTAAGGTTTCGTTCCGAAACAATTTCCCATAGTAACTCCATAACCTCATGCCCCGCACGAGGGTCAAGGCTTGCAATGGGTTCATCTGCTAAGACAATTTCAGGATCTTGCATCAGCATACGTGCAATGGCGACACGCTGTTTTTGTCCTCCTGATAACTCATCAGATCTGGTTCCGGCATATTCTGCTAAATTCACCCGTTCCAGACAGTGCAGTGCCTTTTCACGCGTTTCTTGTGACGCAAAGGGAGCGAGGGCTGGAAAGACAAAGGAGGTTTCACCGAGGGTTCCAAAGAGGACATTTTGTAATACGGAAAGGGTTGGAATTAAATGAAAATGTTGGAATATGGTTCCCATTTTCTTGCGAAACGGACGACGCTGAGAAAAGGAAAGGTGGCTTATTTCTGTATCACCAATATGAATGGTTCCTCCTGTAATCGGCTCAAACCCTCCGAGGCACTTAAAGAGGGTTGACTTTCCTGAACCATTATGACCTAAAAGGATTACTGCTTCTCCAGGAGATATAGTGCAAGACACTTCCTTTAAAGCTTTTGTTCCGTTTGGGTATGTTTTTGATACAGTGTCAATCGTAATTTGTGTCATAGGTGTTCCTTTTTTGTAGGTTGAACAGTGCTACTTCCTCCTCTGACAAACTTATGTCAAGGAGGAAGTAGTCTGTTCTTAGTTTAAGTCTATACCAAGTACGCGATATGTTTCTCGCATGATGTCAAAATCACTGTCATCAATAGACACAATACTGGCATTATTATATTTCCTATTAGCTTCATTTTGAAGTATTGTATTTAATATTTCTTCTTGATCGTCAAGAAGAAGACGGGCAAATTCCTGCTTAAAGTCTTCAGGAAGATTTGGATTTACTACAAAGGGGTCTTGCGGAAGTGGAGGACCTTCATGAAGAAGTCTCCACACCCCCGGCCCATCCTCTTCTACCAATCTATTATATACTCTAATACCATCTGCCATGGCATCAACTTCACCGCTTTGTACTGCTGCTGGTGCAGCATCTCCGAGAAAAAGAATATCTAGGTCTCTGTCAAGGTCAAAATTGTTTTCTATGAGAATTGAACTGGGAGCAATATGCCCAGAACCAGAACCGGGCTCTTTGAGAGAAAGGCGTTTTCCTCGAAGGTCGTCAAGAGTTTTCAGAGGGCTGTCTTTGCGAACGATAAAACAGGCATGGTACATGTCTCGCTGAATGGCCGCAGAAATTTCCAAGTCTGGGACAGCGCCTTTCATTTGAACATAGTCTGCTGGTCCAATGAGAGCCACATCAACTTGGTCAAACTCCATGGCCGTGACCACAACGGTTCTGTCTGATAAGGGAAATAACTCAAATTCCACTCCCATGCGCTCTGATAAGAGTTCTTGAAAATCACTGTATCGTCGCTGCAGCTCTTCCATACCTTCAATACCGTTCACGGCAAAGCGTATTTTCTTTGGAGATGAATCGGAAGAACATGCAGAAAAGAGCAGTGTATAGATAAATACACAGAAAAAAAGAGGAAGGTTTTCTTGTACGTCGTAGTCATAATAACTCCTTATAAGTAAGAAACTTTTAAAATGCCGACAACAACTGTGGTGTCGACTTACAAATTAAAAACGGGCAGCAAAGATCAGTTCCGGACGGAGCCGTAGCGCCTTTGCATCATCCTCATCATTGATGCTCGTATAGGTTCTAAATCGTGGACGAATGGTAAGATTATCCCGTATTTGATGGGTGTAGTTGATATCGGTATAGTGTCGGGTATAGGCGATATCTGTTATTTCGTCCGTGGTGTGTCCAAGGCTGTACCCCAGAGAAAGAGTCCCCTGTGGAAGAGTAAGTCGGGGGTTGACTTTTATCATGAGGGCCTGCCGATCTATATCTTCTTCTGTCTCCAACATACCATAGGCAAGACCACCGCGAAAATCGATGCTCCCCGGGGTTGCACGAAAATCAATGCCGCCCGATACCATAGCACTTCCTGTGCCCGGAACGGGGCGTTGCACAGAGGGGTCAAGGGGGTCTGATTCATACTCATAGATACCGGTTTGTACAGAAAGGGCGGGGGTGAGAGAAATCTTGTCAAGGGAAATCGGGATATGTAGGCTTACCCTGTAGCCATCAAGAACCTGATCGTCATTGTCAGGAATAAGGGCTCCCTGATTTCCCGTGGTGGCAATAGCGCTATGCACCCCCACCTGCTCCGAAGGTGAAAGGGAGAAGAGAAACCCCACTTGACTCTGTATGTGATCGTTCCATACCCCCCCACCGGACATGTCAAAATGGGTATTTCCCAAAACCAAATGCTGTCCCACGTCAAGGGCGGTGTTTGCCGATACGGGTACAATCCCGGCACTGATATCAAGGATGTTTTTTGAAAATTGCGCATATGCCCGGGATATTTGTACCTGATATTCAGAACTATGGGCTTTTACCCCTTCATTATCTCCGGCATGACTATGACGTGCGCCAATATTGTTGAGTTGAAACCCAAAGGAGAGATCTTCTGAAAGGGTAACCCTATTACCCAATCTCCAGCCATATTGATGGCGAAAGTCTGCTTCCCTTGGAATTTCTTCTCCAGCAGCGTCGTCGCCCCCATCAATGTTTGTCCGCAGGCGATACTCAACACCGCCAAACCAGTTGATTTCGGTCTCTGCAGAACCCACAGAAAAAAACACCAAGATTAATACTGCAGCAGTACTGTTTACAATTGCTTTCATTTGAAAGACTCCTTTTCAATAATACGATTACATACTTAACACCCTAAAAGTACGCTGAGAGTGTTAGGCCTTTATGAGAGATTCCTTTTTTGTTTGTGTGCACCAGAGCTGTTCTCGTACAAAGGAGTAGTTACGCACCACCTCTTCCCATCCCCGTTCTAAACTCATATTATGAGCACAGCTCTGTCGCACCTGTGTTATAGAACGATCTGAGTATTGTTTCCACTGCTGATCTATTTTTTTTACCCAACGGTCTTCTTCTAAGGGAAGGGTTGCACACAGTTCTCTATTTCTCACCAGTTCTGCAGGACCACCAATGGGAGAACAAAGGGTGGGAAGACCGCAGGATAAGGCTTCAAGGACGGACATTCCAAAGGTGTCGGTGGTACTTGGAAAGAGGAAAAAATCGGCAGCGCTATAGTAGGTTTGCAGGAGTTTTCGAGGCAGCCTGCCGGGGAAAAAGGCGGTGGTGTAGCCGGAAAGAACTTCCTCGCAGTACTTTCGGTACGGGCCGTCTCCAATCATAAAAAGGGCGGTTTTGGGATTTTTTAGGATGTATTGACGAAACACATTAATCAGGAAATCAATATTTTTATCCTTTGATATCCGCCCGGTATACAGAAGAATGCACATTCCCTCTGTCCCATAGCGAGTATCGATGTCTTCTCGACAGGTGGGGTTAAAATAGAATAGTTCCGTATCAATTCCGCGATGAAAAATTTCACATTTTTCCTGAGGATAACCGCGTGTTGCCAGTATTTCCTGATATGAGTGTGAAGGTACATGAATAGAGTCACACTGCGAATAAAACCATTTTATATAATGTTCGATGGTGTTTCGTACACCACTGTTTTAGGTAATGGCGTAGGCTTGTTCGGCAAAGTCGGTATGATAAATTCCGTGTATGGGCAGGGATGATACGCGGCCGATCATATGAGCAATAAGCCCGAGGGGCCCTGGGGTGGATAAAACCAAGGCATGAGCATTGAGAGCATCGATTTTTTCAATGGTCTTAAGCAGTGAAGGGATGCGGAGCAGGATATCTTTATAGTGGGGCATCTCCATGGAGAAACAGGCGGGAAGAAGAATGGTGTTTGGAGGCACATCTTCACAGGTTTCGTTCTCCGTTGCTGTTGTTACAAGAATGAGCTCTACTTCATCTATCTTTTGTGCAGCCTGCACAATCTGTTTTACACTTTCTGCGGGGCCGTTAAGCTCAAAGAGGGTGTCCGTAAACCAGAGAATTCGTGTGTGTTCACGTTGTGCAATGTGGAGGCTTTGAAGCAAATCCGTAAGAATTTTTTTGTCCTTATAATGATATTTGAGGGATGAGAAAAAGGGGGCACATAAGAATGTTGGTGGAATGAGTGAAGAGATACTTCTCATGAGTCCTATCACATCTCCTGCATACACTTTTTCTATAAGCGAAGTAAAGATGTCCTGTATCAGATCATCGGTGATATTGGTAAGGGTTGTATAAAGTAGATCTCTCCGTTCGGTCATGGTGGAGTTTTTGTTTCCTTTTGCAAAAAAAGGACGGAGATGTTCTTTCACGGCAGAATTTTTTATCTTACTGAGATTCAGCTTATCGCGCAATCCGAAGGGCTTGCCTGTGGATAGATACTCTCCGATGGAGGACAAAAACCCCTGGGATGCTGCGGGAGAACGATGACTTGAAAAATCGACCGCAACTTTATAGAAGTGAAACGTAAGAGAACGAAAATCAGAGTGACGCCCTTGGGCAAGGCAAGATCCCTGTCGTAACATCTGGATAAATTCCTGTACGTTTTTTACGTGTGGTATTTCTGTGTATGTCTCCCCGAGGTAGAGACCAGAGTGGTCGTCAGATCCGCCAATCTCGCCTTTTATCCATGGCGTTTCGTTTACTGGTGAAAGACCATGTTTCTGAGAGAGTTGATCCATATGGAGTGGGGTGAGGTTGTTTAAAAGGTACGAGAGCCCGTGGTTTGCATCTTCTGTTCTACTGCCGTTTCGAGTCTCAAAAAGAGAAAAAAGGAGCAGGAGCCGTTCCACATGGTCTTTTGTTAAGGTGCCATTTACAGAAAACGTTGCATGTGCCACTGCATGCGGGATTTCTGATTCTACAAGGTAGTCTTGTAAGAGGTAGATATTCGTACGAAGAGATTCTATCCGCAGAAATTCCTCAATGCCTATGTCGTAGATAAGGATATGTACTTTACATTGATCTTCGGGGAAATACGCTGTAGATTCAACCCCGCGGATCACCGTTTCAGGGTATGCTTCATGCAATTGAAGAGACCCTTCCATGGTATTATGGTCAGTTATGGCAAAAAAGTCCATACCTCGTTCTTTCATACGATGATATATTTGGTCCGGGGTCGTATATGATTCTGCAGAACCGATTCTTTGCAAGAACCAGTCCGATGGGTGTTTTGAATACTGACTATGACAGTGTAGGTCTGCTTTCATTGGGTTCCTCCGTTTTTATATAATATGCCTCGATCGTATCCGTTTTATATGAGAGAACTGTTTCTTTTCTGTAAGGGCTGGCTGCTTTTCATGAGAGGA
The DNA here is from genome assembly GCF_000474745.1 of Chitinivibrio alkaliphilus ACht1. Classification (NCBI taxonomy): domain Bacteria; kingdom Pseudomonadati; phylum Fibrobacterota; class Chitinivibrionia; order Chitinivibrionales; family Chitinivibrionaceae; genus Chitinivibrio; species Chitinivibrio alkaliphilus. The sequence goes on from NZ_ASJR01000027.1 coordinate 11,265, forward strand.
TAAGCGGGAGAGATCATGTGTCGTTCTTTATCGGGGGACGTACTTTCTTGTTCCTCTCGCTTTATATATTTTCAAAAAAAAACAACTAGTATGGGCGGTATATACCATGGCCATAGAGCTTCCCATTCGGGAAAAAGAAGAGGATATTAAGCAGCAGATACGTGACGAGCAGGTGGTGATTATCGCCGGTGAGACCGGCTCGGGTAAGACAACACAGCTGCCACAGTTTTGTCGCGAGCTTGGTTTGCATCGTCGCGGGAGAATTGCCGTGACACAGCCGCGCCGTATTGCTGCAACGTCTACGGCACAGCGCGTGGCGGAAGAGTTGGGTAGTGCACTCGGTGATAAGGTTGGGTATAAAATCCGCTTCTCCCAGGAAGTACAGGCCCAGACCGATACTGTGTTTATGACCGATGGGTTGCTTCTCAATGAGATTGCCAGAGATCGAATGCTACGTGACTACTCTGTCGTTATTATTGATGAAGCGCACGAACGAAGTTTGAATATTGATATTTTACTCGCCTTCCTCAGACGGCTCATGGAGAAGCGCCGGGATATAAAAATTATCATATCTTCGGCAACTATCGACACGGAACTTTTCTCCCGCCATTTTGAGGATGCTCCCATTATCTCAGTATCAGGGCGTATGTATCCCGTGGAGATACTCTATGATCCCCCTGAGGAGGAGCAAGACTACATTCAAAAAACCTTGGCGGCTGTGGACGCCATTTCGGCAGAAGATATGCATGGAGATATTCTCATTTTTATGCCCACGGAGCGCGATATTCGGGAAGTGTGTGAAAAACTTGCCGGGAGACAGCAAAACAGCAGTGTGCTTCCCCTTTTTGCGCGTCTGGGAAAAAAAGAACAGAATCGTATTTTTACACGATCATCCCGTCGAAAAATTATTGGTGCCACGAATATTGCTGAGACTTCCTTAACAATCCCGGGGATTTCCTTTGTTGTTGATACGGGGCTCGCCCGTATTAATCGCTACTCACCGTCTCTACGGACAAATCGTCTTCCCGTAGAGCAAATTTCAAAAGCAGAGGCAAATCAACGAGCAGGTCGCAGTGGTCGTATGGCAGGGGGAATTTGTATCCGCCTGTATACAGAAAAGGAGTTCTCCTCTTTTTCAGAATTTCGCACGGCAGAAATTCGGCGATCAAACCTTGCCGGGGTGGTGCTCAGCTTGCTAAACTACGGTATTACATCGGTTGAGGAGTTTCCTTTTCCTGAAAAACCATCCTCTCAGGCTGTACGTGATGCCTTTGTACAGCTGTGGGAACTGGGCGCCATAGATACAAAGCGTCGGCTTACCTCCCTTGGCAAGAGCATGGCCCGTCTTCCCCTAGAGCCCCATATTTCCCGCATGATGCTCCAGGCAAAAAAAGAACATATCTCCCATGAGGCGGCGCTTATCTGTGCAGCCCTTTCCATTGTTGATCCGCGAGAGCGTCCCAAGGATAAAGCGCAGGAGGCAGATGAGCGACATCGGGCTTATGCGGGGTCCTCCGATTTTACCACCCTCTTACATCTCTGGGAGGCCTACCATGATGCCTTTGAAAAACGGGGGAGTCAAAGCGCTAAACGGGCGTACTGTCGTGAAAATTTTCTTAATTATAAGCGAATGCGGGAGTGGGGTGATGTCTATGGCCAAATTCGACGCATCCTCAAAATTACCCCCCACTCATCTCGTGAGAAATTCTCTTCTCCCCAAGCCTTTGAAACTGCGTTGCATCGCACAATTCTTTCCGGTTTGGTGTCGTCAGTAGCCACCTACGACAGGGAGGAAAAATGCTATCGGGCCACACGAAATCGCTTGGTATATCTATTCCCTGGGTCTGTCATTGTCCGTGCAAAAGAGACTCCACCATGGATTATGGCCCATGAAATTGTTGAGACAAGCCGGGTCTTTGCTCGCGGGGTTGCCCCCATTGATCCCGCATGGATTGTAGAACTTTTTCCCCATCTTATAAAAAAGACCCATGGTCCTCCCTTTTACGATGCAGAAAAAGAAACAGTCTTGTGTACTGAGCAACGTTTTTTTTCAGGGTTGCAGCTTGCCTCTGGCCGTAAGCGGTTTTATGGGAATATTGATCCTGTGGTGGCGCGCGATATGTACATGCGGGAAGCCCTTGTGGAAGGGGCCATGGTAGATCCTCCGGCGGTAATTGCTGAAAACAGAAAACGGTGGTGTGCCTTGCAGGAGGAACAGGCCAAAATTCGTAGTGGTGATTATATTTGTTCCCCTGAAGAATTGGTTCAGATGTATGCGGAACGCCTGGGGACGGTTGCCTCTACCCGAGATTTGGCCGGAGTGTTGCGTAAGAAGGGGAGTCGCTTTTTGCATATATCAGAAGAGGAGATGTGTATCACGGCGATTCCCGATGCTGCCGCCGCATTTCCCGACGCCTTTACTGTGGGTAGTCACTCCTTTCCTCTCTCCTACGCCTTTACTCCGGGAAAAGAGCAGGACGGTATCACCGTGCGTATTCCTGCAAAGGAGAGTGTTCACTTATCCCAAGAAGCATTTAGTTGGGTGGTTTCACCGCTTTGGGCAGAAAAAATTGAGGCCTTGTTACGGCAGCTTCCCAAGGCAGAGCGAAAACGATTTGTCCCTCTATCAGAGAGTGGACGTTTCCTTGCCGGGGTGTTGGATACACGGGAAAAGGATTTCTTGGAGGCGCTTCTCAAGAGTATTCGAAAAGAGTATGGTATCAGCATTTCGCGTGAGCGCTTCTCTGAAGCTGCCTTGCCGGAACACCTGCGTCTTCGCATTGTTCTTCATACAGAGGGGGAGGAGGTCTTTGTCACGCGAGATGCAGCTGCCTTGGGGGATAAAATGTCCCTTGGTGATGGCGCCCATGGACGTATACAAAAAGAGATTCAAGAGCAGGAGCGGCGGGGGATTATTTCCTGGGATATGGAAGAGATTCCCCGCCGTGAGATAATCAGTCACTCCTCCGAGGGAATACCGCTGTGGGGCTATCCTGCCTTGGTTCCTGATACAATCGGTGTTCGTCGTACAGTGTATACCGAGGAAGAGAAGGCCATAGAAGCACATTATCGCGGTGTTTCTGCCCTGCTGAAAACCATGCTCCGGAGCGAGTGGCGGTATTGTAAGAAAGAGCTCCGTATACCGAAAAAACTTCACCTTGCAGCTCATCCCTATGGGGGAGAAAAAAAACTCTGTGCAGCTGCTGCTGAAAGTATTTCCGAGGCAGCTTTTCGTGCGCCCTTGGAGGTTGTACGTCAGCGCCCTGAGTATGAAGATCTTCTCAAGGGCCGAAAAATGCTTTTGCGTCGTGCCGGCAGCGAGTTCTCTCTTCATATGGAGCGTCTCTTGGAGCAGCTTCGTAAAAACTATGATTTTATTGAGAAACTGAGTGCAAAAAACAGGGGGATTCATCGCGAAAAAATTGCCCGTGAATTACGGGATGATTTAGATATTTACATGGAGCAATTCACCGACGGATTTTGTCCCTATGAAGTATATCAGTACTATCCACGCTATATGACAGCATTTTATTATCGTATTGAGAAAGCCTTTACTGCTCCAGCAAAGTATGCAAAACTTATTGCCCCCCTTCATGAGTATCAAGATGCTGTTGCGCATATTATCGAACAATTTGATAATTTTCGTGTTCCACAGCAGTATGATTTATTACATTTACTGTTCATGATAGAGGAATTGGGGGTGCAGTTTTTTTGCACATCCCCGTGTGCGCACGGTGTGTGCCGTGAGCGAAAAGAAAGTAACCACCCTTCTTAACAGGTTCTTAAAGGAGTGAATGGATGTTTGTAAAAGGTTTTTCGGTGCAGGAAACTCTCGTTGGGTCTTTTGATCATGGTGATGATTTACTGCTTTCTCTCAAACAGTTGTGTAAAGAGCGTGATATTTCAGCCGGCCGAATAGAAGTGATCGGGTCGGTGGAGGAAGCCAAGATAAAATATTTTTACAAAAAGCGGAAAATGTTTGACGGCGTATTTTATCGCAAAAGCATGGAGATTGTTTCCTGTATTGGTACAATTACCACACATGAGGGTGAGCCCTTTATTCACTGCCATATTTCCTTAGCCGACCATGAAGGGGTTCTTTATGGGGGGCATTTGGCAGAGGGTACTCGTTTATACTCTTCGGAATTTAATATTGCGGTGTATGAATATAGTGGAAAAACCCTTGAGCGTCATCACGATGCGGAGTCAAACCTGCTCCTGCTGAAATAATAGTACCCATTCAAAGCCGGAACTTACTCCCAGTTCCGGCTTTTTACAAGAAAAATGTTGCACAATATTTTCAGTATACTACTATTACAGAAAGTGTTTATTTTCCAGGAGGATCTCCATGGGAGCTGAAAAGCGCAGAGAGCAGCGGGAACATCTCATTTTCTATCTTAAAATCTATCATGGTGCGGATAAGGAGTTTCTTGGTCGCTTGGGTGATCTTTCGCGCAAGGGTATCTTGCTTATTAGTAAGGATGCCCACACACCGGGAAAGACCATTCCTCTTTCCATTGATATTTCAGATTTACATATTCTTTCTGCTAAAAAAAGTATTGAATGTACTGCCTTGGTACGGTGGTCACACAAGGATATTAATCCAGATCACTATCTTACCGGGTTTGAAATAATTGACATAGCTTCACAGGATGTGGAGATCATAGAAAAGGTGGTCGACTCTATCGGTTTTGCACACTGATCCGTACGACCCCTGACGGGGTTGTCACTTTTGCGTGTTTTTTTGTTATATCTTCTCGTACCCCTCTTTTTTTGCAAAGTGGGCTATTTTTGTTATATTGCGAATAGAAGCAATACAAAAAAGGAGTTGTATATGATACAAGTGCTGATGTGGTTTATCATCTTTGTTACACTTACCTATGGGCATGGCCCGGTACGGACCGGCCCTTCTCCCGTAGATATCTCCGTGGGGACCGGTGCCTTTACGGGTGTTCCGTACTCCACAGAACCACCGGGGGGGCTTGAGCCTGAGGAGATTCCCCTTTTTATCAGCCTTGGGTTTGATGATAATCGATACGCAGACGGGGTTGATTGGGTTGTGGAAGAGCTCTTTGCAGGACGATACAACAATGAAGGGGCGGGGAATCCTGCGACCTTTGACGGTACTCCCATGGTGGCAAGCTTTTATGTAATTGGTAATTCTGATTATCCGTGGTCAGAGACCCCCTACGATGTTGAAATGCCCTCCGATCGTCCGGTGACTGATTCATGGATACGTGCCTATGAAGCAGGCTTTGGCATGGGTAATCATACATGGACTCATGAGCATAATTTGTATGATCTCTCCGGGGATGATCTTATACGTGAGATCGGTTTTTGTTCTCGCTACATGATAAATATTATGGGAATGCCCCATGCTCATATTTATGGGTTTCGTACGCCCTATTTAGCCAATTCATCAGGAGGAGAATCTTTTGCTGTCAGCCGCGATCTTGGCATGCTCTATGACTGTACTCTGAATAATGGTCTTCAGGGGAATCGTCCTGCTGAATGGACGCGAGCAGATTTTCCCGGTGGTATGGATGACGGATGGGGCGCGTGGGGGAATTTTCCCACGGAACATTTTTGGCAGTATCCCAATGCAACCTATTCTTTGAGTGATGGTGGTACCTTTTCAGATATGGGCTTTGACTCTGGTCCCAATGGGTGGCCTGGGGGGGCAAGTGCAGAAGAGATGTTTAATCAAATGCGTCGTGCCATTGAGTATCATTACGAGACAAACCGTGCTCCCATTGATTTGGGCCTCCACAGTGATTATTATTCCGAGGAAGCACAAAATACCCCAGGAACCGGTGCCAGTGAATTTTCTACAGGCCTAGAAGATCGTCGTCGTGCCTTGGTTATGCTTCTTGATTGGATTGAGGAAGAGCTCCCCCATGCACGGGTGGTGGAGAAAATTGATGCCATTCGGTGGATGACCAACCCTGTTGCTCTTACGGATCTTTCTCGTGCAGAGGCGCTCACCTTTTCCGATGATGCCCCGAGTGGCGTTTTGACCAATGTGAACACCCTTGCCCATGAAGGATCTTCTGCGGAAATTATTTCCGATACGGAAGTGGCAGTAACAGTTGCTGATGAACAGAACTGGAAGGTGGAGGCGTATGCGGGAACACATTACCCGCTGGGACGCAGCATGGAGGATGTTCATTCTGTACGGGTTCGGTATAGTTCTGATCTCCCGCTTCGTCTGATCCTCTATCGGGATGATCTTGCCGTTGGCTCACATGGGCTTGGATTGCCCGCAACCCATGGTGCTGAACGGGTGGTTGAGCTTCCCGTGGTGGGGGACTATTTTGAACTCCCTCGTCCATATGATGAAATCGTTCCCCTTGATCTCTCGGAAGTCACCGATGTTGCTCTTGTGGCAGAAGTGATGGACACCACCATGAGTGGGAATTTTACTGCAGAGGTAGAATTTTTCGGAGCGGGAGATTTGGGCGGCCAAACCTCTGTGATTGACCGTAATGGAAATCGCGTGGAAAGTCGTATTTCCGTTTCTGTCCTGGATAACTCCCGCCTTTCTCTTTCGGTACCCCACGATGGTTCATATGATGTCCGTATCTATAACTATCGGGGACAGCAAGTATCCCGACAGCATAGGGATCTCTCTGCTGGAACAAATACATTTTCTACAGAGGCTCTCTCTTCAGGAACCTATCTCATGCAGATTTCGGGAGAGTCTGTAGAGCAAACTGCTCGATTTCGGGTGAAATAATATACAGGATACGTGTTGAGAGAAGTATATTCTATCCGGATGGCTTTTGTCATCCGGATTTTCTATCTATCCCTTGAAAGATGAGGTTCTATACAGAAGGAGTATGGTCTGTGGAGTGGGATGAGATATTACAGAGTGGTGGAGATATTGCTGCTCGAAAGCGGGGAAAAAGCCCCTTACAGAAGAAACAGGAAAAAGGTTCCCTTTCTAAGAGCCAACAGGAAGCGGTTGTTACCGACCTCTGCACCCATGGTATTGACTGGACGTGTCGCCACTATTCCATGAGTTCACAGGCGGTGTTGCGCCTGGCCGCACGGTTCGTTAAACGAGGAGACCGAAGGGCTGAAGAGTTTCTTTGTCCTGAAAAGATCGATCATCTTGAGTCTGTTCTGCTGCAGGCACACACCCTTTCCCTACGAAAAATAGCTGCACAGAGTGAGGTGAGCGAAGGAGAGCTTCGTGTGGTACAGGCCATGATACTTCGACGGGAGCAGCATAATGAGTAGATGGGTTCTTTTTGACTTTGATGGGACCATTGCCGAATCAACCGATGCACTTCTTTCCTTTTTCAATTCCCATATTTATGGACGCTATTCGTCACAAAAACTCACTGCTGATGATTTCCATACGTTGCGGAGCCTTTCCTTGGCAGAGAAGATCCGTTTTATTAACGTACCTTTTTATAAAATCCCCCTCCTTGTGCGAATGTGCCGTAAACATTTTCATACCATGATTGATGATCTACACATTGTCGAAGGGCTTGAAGAGGCCTGTCTTTCCTTGCGTCAGCAGGGCTATCGTTTGGGGATTGTGTCCACAAATAACCGAGAAAACATCGTGAATTTTTTAGAGCAAAAGGGGGTTTCATCTCTCTTTTCTTTGGTTATGTGTGATAGCGGCCCCTTTTTATCGGTAAAACATCGTACCTTACGAAAGTTTCTTCGACAGGAGAATATTACGGGAGAAGCGGTGGTATATGTGGGAGATGAATTACGTGATATTTTAGCATGCAGAGAAACGGCGATTCCCGTGGTATCAGTAGCATGGGGATGGGAAAATCGTGAGCTCCTTGAGAAAAATAATCCCGGATGTGTTATTGAGGATACGCGCGAACTTCCAGGTATTATTGCAACTCTTTCTACACAGAACCAATTAAAACACGTACCTCTTTCTTCATAAGCCGCTCTTCATGCGCCCATTGTGGTATCCTTCAGAGGAAATGTATATTTGAAGAAATACTACTATACATGAGGAGAACCAAATGGTATACAGTTTTCTTGCGTTTTTGCTCTTTTTTGGGCTGATTGGGTTGAGCTCCGTCCTCAAAAGCAAAGGTACAAAAAAAGATTACTACATTGCGAGCAGCTCTGTTCGCCCCTCCCTGGTGGGGCTCTCTGCGGTGTCAACTAACAACAGTGGCTATATGTTTATCGGTATGATTGGGTACACCTTTGTAAACGGCTTGTCTTCGCTCTGGGTGATGATTGGGTGGATCGGCGGAGATTTTCTCTCCTCCCTGTATATTCACCGGAAGCTTCGTAACACCGTAAGTACAACCGGTGAAGTGAGCTTTGCCGGCACTTTAAGTAACTGGTGGGGGGATAAGAATCGGCTTTTACAAAAAACCATTGGGCTTATCACCTTGGTGTTTCTTCTTGCCTATGCCGGAGCTCAGCTTGTGGCAGGCAGTAAGGCCTTGGAGGTTCTTTTTGGGTGGCCCCTGTGGGCGGGTGCTGTCATGGGGGCTGGACTTGTTTTAGCCTATTGTATCGCCGGGGGGATTCGCGCATCTATTTGGACTGATGCAGCTCAATCCATTGTGATGATTGTTGCCATGACCATGCTACTTTTTGTTGCCCTGCGAGATGCTGGCGGGGTGTCGGGGGCAATACACCATCTTGGAGAAGTGGAGGGGTTTCTCTCTCTCTTTCCCGATGATCTCATTATTCCCGGTCTTGCGGGCGGATTTCTTTTTGCGGTAAGCTGGGCCTTTGCTGGCTTGTCGGTAATCGGACAGCCCCATATTATGATACGTTTCATGGCATTGAACACAAATGAGCATATGCGCTCTGCCAAGTGGTGGTATTATGTGTGGTTTACCTTTTTCTATCTTGCCGCGATCGGTGTGGGAATGCTTTCACGAATCTATTTTACCGAAGGGGCCTTTGATGAAGAGCTTGCCTTGCCCATGATGGCTCAGGAGTTGCTCCATCCCGGTCTTGCCGGCGTTATTCTTGCCGGGGTGTTTGCTGCCACCATGTCAACGGCAGATTCTGTTATCCTAAGTTGTTCCTCCGCCTTCACCCACGACGTGCTTGGATCGAAAATACGCAGTACTGCGGGAATAAAGATTGCCACGGGGTGTATTACCCTGGGGGCACTTGGATGGGCCTTGGTAAATCAGCAATCTGTATTTAACCTTGTTATTATGGCGTGGTCCGGTTTGGCAAGTGCCTTTGCTCCCCTTCTCATTGTTTTGACCCTTGGTATGAAACCACCCCAGCATGTATCGATACTTGCGGTCATAACTGGGTTTATCACGGCCCTTCTCTGGAGATACTTTTCGCTCCATCTCTTTGTCTATGAGGGCATGCCTGGTATTTTGGTTGGGCTGGGAATCTTTTTGGCATATCGCATACACCGGGGGAGATCTCTCAAAGAGATGACGGCTTAGGCAAAGGCTTGTTCAATACGCTGTGCTGCTTCCACGATGATCTCTCTGTCTTTTGAGAAGCAGAAGCGGCATAGATGATCACCAGTACTGTCGTGATAGAAGGCAGATCCGGGTACGCCGGCAACACCGGTGCGTCGGAGAAATTCCATGGCTCTATCCAGCGAGGTAGAGCCGTGTATCCGTGAGATATCAGCCAAAATGTAATAGGCACCTTTGGGAAGAGTTGGGCAAAGCCCCGCCTTTTCAAGGGCCGTAAAGAGAATATCCCGTTTTTCTTGATGATTTTGCCGAAGCGCTGTATAAAAGGACGGGGTAAGCTCAGTAAGCCCTCGGCATATTCCGTGCTGCAGAGGTGCCGGCGGGCATACGTAGTAGAGATCGTTTAAGTGTCCTGCGGCGGATGCAATGTCTGCAGGGCCAATAAGATAGCCCACACGCCACCCCGTAACACTGAAGGTTTTTGAAAAGCCACCAATGACCACGGTCCTGTCTTGTAAGGCGGGAATCATACATGGTGAACAGTGGGGTACTTCCTCATACAGGAAATATTCATAAATCTCATCTGAGATAAGCACGGTTTCATAGGGAGCAATAATGGCGGCAATACGCATAAAATCATCGGAGGAGAACACCTTTCCCGCAGGATTTGCCGGGGTGTTGATGATGAGTGCCTTGGTGCGTTCTGAGACAAGGTTCTCCAGCTCTTCCCAGGGCATGGTATCCTCGTACAGGGGGAGTTGGACATGGCGCACCTCTGCTTCTAAGGCTTGAAGGGTGGCGGTATGATATCCATAGGAAGGTTCAAAGACTATGACCTCATCGCCGGGAGAAATAAGCGCACTGAGGGTGGCATACATGGCACCGGTGGCACCATTGCTGACCACAATCTCTTTGTGGGGATCAAGGGTGAGCCCCTTTTCGCGCCGTTCTTTCTCTGCAATAGCGTGGCGTAGTTCTGCAATACCGCGATGATTCGTATAACTATTTTTTCCACTCCGGAGGGCATCTTCCGCGCCCTGGATAATGCAGGAGGGGGTTTCCGTATCACACACACCCTGAGCAAGATTTATACCTCCGGCTTTTCTGCAGGCGGTGCTCATGGCGCGAATGGGTGATTGTACTACGGATACACCACGTTTACTTAAGCGGCTCATAGCTCCTCCTTAGTCTATACAGTTGTGAAAGTCAGCAATAGTAGATAGGGCATGTTCTTTCATATATGCCTGAATTCCTGTGGCAATCTCTCCTGCCGTAGCAGGCTCAATAAAATTCCATGTACCAACCTGTATGGCGCTTGCACCAGCGAGGAGATACTGTATGGCATCGTCTGCGCAGGTAATTCCCCCCATACCGATAACGGGTATGTCAACGGATCGTGCGGTTTTATAGGTCATGGCAACCCCGATGGGACGAACGGCAGGTCCGGAGAGCCCTCCGGTTTTATTGGCAAGAAAAGGCTTCTTTGCACGGGTGTCAATGACCATACCCACGAGGGTGTTTATGAGAGAGACTGCATCGGCACCTCCCGCTTCTGCTGCTTGGGCAATACAGGCAATGTCGGTGACATTGGGAGACAACTTTATTATAAGAGGTTTTTCCGTGAGATCTCGCAGCTTTCGTGTAATACTTTCCACTTGTGCCGGGTCGGTTCCAAAGGCAAGGGCGCCTTTTTTTACGTTGGGACACGACAGGTTGATCTCGTATCCCCAGAGTGTGTCGTAGGGGTCGAGTTTTTCTACAAGATCGAGATATTCCTGTTCTGTTTTTCCTGAAATATTCGGAATAACCGCACAGGATGAGAGACGTGCCAGGTAGGGAATTTTTTCCGTAATAAAAGCATCGGCTCCTACGTTGGCAAGGCCTATGGCGTTGAGCATTCCCGAGGGTGTTTCAACAATACGGGGAGTGGGGTTTCCCTGCCGTGGCAGGAGGGATATGGCCTTGGTGTAGATTGCTCCCAAGCTGTCAAGGTCAAGAAAGGGCTCATACTCTTCCCCATAGCCAAAGGTTCCCGAAGCTACTCCAACCGGGGTCTGTAGATGTTTGTTTCCAATGCGCACTCTTAGGTCCATACAACCTCCCCACTGTTAAATATGGGACCTTCTTTACACACGCGGGCCTTCGTTCCGTCAGTACGGTCAATTACACATCCCATGCAGGCACCGATACCACAGGCCATCATTTCCTCCATGGAGACCAGGCAGGTACATCCCACGGCGTTACTAAAGGAGGCAAGGGCTGCAAGCATGGGGTGGGGGCCGCAGGCAAGGATTGTTGTGTCGCGAAAGCGTTCTTGCGGAAGGGATTCAAGATACTCTACCACATTGCCCTTTACACCGGCACTGCCATCGTCGGTGCAAATACTGGGAGGGCATGATGGGGTATAGAGCGAATAGGGGATACTCTCTTGAGAGCGATAGCCTGTTACAAGGGTGAGATCGTGGTGGGGGCTGAGCTGGTGTGCCGCGTAAAGAATAGGGCCGAGTCCAATACCGCCACCAACGGCAATCACCCCTTTGGTTTTGGCGTGAAACATGTTTCCCAGGGGGCCTAATATCTGCAGGGGCATTCCCGGCTCCATGGTGCTGAGGAGTTGCGTGGTAGTGCCGCGTACTTCATACACAAATGATGCCGTTTGGTTTTCTTCATCATAGGCGGAGAAGGCAAAGGGACGGCGCAACAGGGGGGCGGTGGTGCCGGGCAGACGTAACTCAAGAAATTGACCGGCTCTGGGGCGCCCCAGGGAGGCATCCCAGGTGAAGGAGAGTTCACGAAAGGTTGGAGAGTGCTCTGTATTTTGCACAATTGTTACGGACGCATCGTTCATTACACCTCGCAAGGTTCAGGGTATTCCGTAATATATATAGGGTGTCGGGGGAGAAAAGGAGTAGGAAGAGAAGACCGACGGCCCGATGTGGACCGCCACAGGTATTACATGAAGTTTTCCACAGATTTTACTTCAGGAATTGCTTCTTTTACCGCCTTTTCAATTCCCATCTTGAGGGTCATGGTGGACATGGGACAAGATCCGCACGCTCCGGTGAGACGCACAAGGACAACCTGATCCTTGTAATCGACAAATTCTACATCACCGCCATCAGCTTGTAAGCCGGGACGAACCTGGTCAAGGACTTCCTTAATTTTTGCAACTGTATCCATAGTTCCTCCTATGGTAAAAAGTATACTTCCATTATAAAGATATATTATCCCTTTGGTACGGAAAAGGGGGAGTTGTGTGTTGTGAAAAATTTCATTAGAAATACGTAATTATTTTTGTCGGAGAGCACCAAATATTATATTACACACGATATACTTTGTTTTTAACCAATTGGAGTTTACCTATGGCAGTAAAAATGGCTATTAATGGGTTTGGACGTATCGGCCGACTTGCGTTTCGTCAAATGATGAAGGCTGACGACATTGAAGTTGTTGCAGCAAATGACCTTACCGATGCAAAAACCCTGGCACATCTTCTCAAGTATGACACCGCCCAAGGCAGCTACGAAGGCACTGTAGAAGTAAAAGACGGTGCGATTGTTGTAGACGGAAAAGAAATTAAGATTCTTTGTGAAAAAGACCCTGCAAATCTTCCTTGGGGAGAGATGGGTGTAGATGTTGTTATTGAATCTACCGGATTCTTCACAACAAAAGAGCTTGCGGGAAAACACCTTGAAGCTGGTGCCAAAAAAGTAATGGTTTCTGCTCCTGCCAAGGGTGGCGTTCCTACAGTGGTATACAATGTAAACCATAAAGACCTTACAAAGGATGATCACATTGTTTCTGGTGCATCTTGTACCACAAACTGTCTTGGTCCCGTAGCCAAGGTTCTGAACGAAAAGTTTGGTTTGAAACGTGGTTGGATGACAACAATTCACGCTTATACTGCTGATCAGCGTATGCAAGATGCTCCTCATAAGGATCTTCGTCGTGCCCGTGCTGGTGCTGCAAACATTATCCCTACATCAACGGGTGCAGCTGCAGCTATTGGCCTTGTTATTCCTGAGCTTGCGGGAAAACTTGATGGTATTGCCGTACGCGTACCTACAATCACCGGTTCTATTGTTGACCTTGTGGTAGAAACTGAAAAGCAGTGTTCTGTTGAAGATATCAACGCTGCCATGAAGGAAGCTGCTGAGGGTGAACTCAAGGATACCTTTGAGTACACTGAAGATCCCATTGTATCTTCTGATGTTATCGGTTCAACTGCCGGTTCTGTTTTCGATGCAGACTCTACAAAGGTAATGGATGGCAACATGGTGAAAGTACTCTCATGGTACGATAATGAAAACAGCTATGTGAGCCAGTTTGTACGTCTTGCAAAATATATGGCTGATGAGCTTATATAATCCAGCGAGACTGAAGAACCATTCATAGTACGGGCGGGTGCAGAAGATCTGCTCCCGCCTTCTTTCTATTTTAGAATAAAGGAGCTTTTAGTATGGATAAATTATTTGTAGAAGATCTTGCTGTACGCGGAAAAAAAGTAATCGTTCGGGTTGACTTTAATGTCCCCCTCAATGGCAATCAGGAAATTACCGATGACAAGCGTATCGTTGCTTCACTTCCAACGATTAAATACCTTGTTTCGGAGGGTGCCAAGGTGATTCTTATGTCACACCTTGGTCGTCCGAAGGGAGAGATAAAGCCTGAATTTAGCCTCAAACCTGTGGCTGATGCACTGCCCCGATACATCGATGGCCCCGTTCATTTTGTAAATGAAAACCGTGGTGGGAAAGTACAGGCTGCAGCAGATGCCTTGAAGGAAGGGGAAGTTCTACTGATTGAAAATCTTCGCTTTGATGCGGGAGAAACGGGAAATGATCCTGCCTTTGCGAAAGACTTAGCATCCCTTGCTGATCTTTACGTAAATGATGCCTTTGGTACTGCTCACCGGGCCCATGCCTCTACGGCAGGTATCACGGAGCATTTTGAACAGCCAGCATGTGGCTATCTCTTAAAAAAAGAGATTGATTTTCTTGGCAACTCGGTGGCAGAGCCAAAGCGTCCCTTTGTGGCAATTATTGGTGGTGCCAAGGTATCGAGTAAGATTGGTGTTATTGAAGCGCTTCTGCCGAAGGTTGATAAAATTATTATCGGCGGTGGTATGGCGTATACCTTTTACAAGGCACAAGGTCTTGAGATTGGTGACTCAATTTGTGAAGATGATAAGGTTGATCTTGCACGTGAGCTTCTTGATAAGGCCGGTACAAAGATCTACCTACCTGAAGATACGGTAATTACATCAAAGCTTGATTTTAAAACACTCTCCGTGGCAGATACCTCTGTGGTTACGGCTGATCAAATTCCTGTCGGTATGGAAGGGTGTGATATTGGTCCTCGTTCTATCGCAACATTCTCGAATGTTGTGCGTGAGGCAAAAACCGTATTGTGGAATGGCCCCATGGGTGTGTTTGAGATTGATGAAACTGCCAAGGGTACTTTTGCTGTGGCAGATGCCTTGGTTGAAGCAACCGATGATGGTGCCATCACTATTATTGGTGGCGGTGACTCTGCAGCAGCAATTGCAAAGGCAGGGTTGTCTGATCGCGTATCCCACGTATCAACCGGTGGTGGTGCGTCACTAGAGTTTCTGGAAGGAAAAAAAGCTTCCCGGTGTTGAGGCCTTGGCTGATAAATAGGCTTTGCCATACACGGAAGATTTTCATAGGATGCCTCCCTCTGGAGGCATCTTTTTTTGCGCATAGGGGGAGTTATTGCTCCTTGGCTTGTGAGTGA